>JASHSD010001028.1 GCA_030036985.1 Bryobacteraceae bacterium | reverse complement strand
TAGCGGGCTGCTCGTCATCAGTCTGAACATGGCGGGCAGCGTCCCCGATGCGGCCGACCTGGTGGTGACCGACCCGGTGCAGGCCGGCGTGATGGCGGTGATGGCCGTCGCGGATACGGCGAAGTTCACCGTCGAACGCCTGAAGCGGCGCGTGTTCTGATTTTTCTGTCACAAGCTCCGCGCCCCGAGCGTTGAATCATTGTGAACGCCGAAAGCAGGATTGCCGACGAGATCGCCACGGGCGAAACTTCTTTCGACTTCGAAGCCGTTTTTCACGTTCATTACGAACGCATTGCCCGCGTCATTGCGAGGGTCGTCGGCGACCCGGCACGCGCGGAGGAACTGGCGGTTGAGATCTTCTGGAAGTTGTGGCGGAATCCGCAAGCTCACGGTGAAAAAGCCGGCGGCTGGCTCTACCGGGCGGCGGTGCGGATCGGTCTGGACGAACTGCGCAGGCAGGCGCGCCGCGAACGGTACGAGTGGCTGCTCGGATTCGTCCAGGCGCGGAATCCGGAAGAGGCGCATGCGGCGAACGAGGAACAGGCACAGGTCCGCCGCGTGCTCGCGACGCTCGATTCGCGGCAGGCGGGTTTGCTGCTGCTTCGCGCCGATGGCCTCAGTTATGAAGATCTCGCCGCCGCTCTCAATTTGAATCCGGCTTCGGTCGGCACGTTGATCAGCCGCGCACAACAGGCGTTCCGGAAGGAATACGAGAGGACATATGGAAAACGAAATCGATAACCAGTGGGTCGAAGAGAGAATGGCCGCGCTCGAACCGGCGGGCGAATGGCGTCCGGACGCGAATCGCGGACTGGCCCGGCTGAGGGCTCGCGCGGGTTCGCGGTTCACATTCGAGAGCCGATGGGTCTGGTCGGCAGCCATGGCGACGGCGGGGTTGCTCGCCCTGCTGACGCTTTCGGCGTCCTCATCCTGCGCCTGGGGCGCGTGCCTCGTGCCGGCCAATATGCGGCTGCTTCCGGCATCGGCCGCGCCTGCGCACGAGGCGTCGTTCAAGATTTCGGGATCGCCCTCGGCGCCGATCACGATCGAGATCTATTCGGATTACGAATGCCCGTTCTGCGCGAAGTATTTCAACGAAACCGTTCCGTTGCTGGTGGCGCAGTATGTGGTAACGGGGAAGGTGAGGCTGATCCATCGGGACTTCCCGCTGCCGCAACATCCGTGGGCGAAGCCGGCGGCGCGTTACGCCAATGCGGCGGGTGAGTTGGGGTATTACGATGCCGCGGTCAACCGGATCTTTCGCACGCAGGAAGCCTGGCGCGATAACGGCAACATCGACGCCGAGCTGATGCGGGCGCTTCCGCCCGATGTCATGCGGAAAGTGCGGGATATGGTTCAGCACGATGCGAAGCTGGACGATACGGTCGCCGCGGATATTTGGATGGCCGTCAAGGACCATATCAATCAGACGCCGAGCCTGGTGATCGATTCGAAAGGCAGGCGTGAGACTTTGCCTGCTCCGCCATTCACGGTACTCAAGAGCTACATCGACCAACTGCTCGCGCCGTAGGCCGAGCGCGCCGGCATGAGTGCCGGCCAGATCCTCTCCATGAGGCTCACGACACCGTTACCGGCAGTCACCGGATCTGTTCTGGCGACCTTTTTGATGTCTGCGACGGCTTCCTTCAATCGCCGGCAGGTGAGATGGGAACCCCTCCATCCAAATGCCAGGATACGATGCCGGGGATTGAATGTCCACGTGTATTTCGCTGTCGTCGACCTAAGCTGCTTTTCCGAAGTCTTTCATTGAGATTTTGCGCCGGCAGTTTCGCGGTACCAGTTGAAGAAAGGCCACGCCCGGGAGCGTGGCCGCTGGAGTTTTGCGGGAGGCGGAGAGTCGCCCGAAGCGTCATACCCGTTGGCAGCGAAGTAATCGGGGAATGAACGCGATGACCCCTATTAACAGCAGAATTGCGGGGCCCGGCTCCGGCGTCGCGACGGGACTCGGCGAGGCAAGGGCCAGCGCATTCAGAATGAGCGTATCGTCGGACGGTTGGCCTATGTAGTTGCCGTCGGCAAAGAAAACGGCGGCGCCGCTGCCTGGCCCAAGAGATCCCGGCATCAGCACCGCCAGATCCGGCTCCCCGTTGGCCGTTAGTTCGGCGAGTTCCTGCGCCGGCCCGAGGGAGGAGAACCAGCCGGGATAATCGGTGGCGAAGCCGGTCGCGGTTCCGGCGGGGCCATCTATTACCGGATTCGTGTCGTCCACAATGGTGCTGGATTGAGGGCCGTCAAGGGTTCCCTCCGCGGACAGGCCAAAGGGTGACAGGAAGCTGTTGTTGACCGCGGGTGCGGTGGCGGCGAAGGTGCTGTTGTCGGTAAACAGCAGCGCCGTTCCCCCGTCTTCGACGAAACCGAGCAGAGCAGCCTGTTCCGAGGCGGACAGTGGCGTGATCGCGGAACAGCAGCCCGTTGCGACAACAATGATCAGGGCATTGACGGTGTCGAGGTATGAGGACGTCAGCGTTGTCGTGCTGGTGAACGTAGAGTCGGGGAACTGGCCTGTTATCTCGTCCTCCAGGCTTGTGTCGGACGTGAGGCTGAAGCTTCCGGCGCGTGCCGAATCGAACCCGCCGACGATGAGTGAATCGGCGCGCGCAAATGGTGCAACGATCGCAGTCGCGGTTAACGCGAGAAATAAAATACGTTTTACGTTCATTTTCCGTCTCCTCTTTCCGCCTGTGGCGGCACATACTTTTCGTCGTCTTTCCCTACGCAAATAACGCCGAGGACCGACATACGGGGCTCAGAAAGGGAACTTGTTCCTGAGGCGCCGCCCACGATACGGCGAACTGTTTACTGAAGCGTTATGTAAACGTTCGCGGGCGTCGTCACGCCGCCGACCGTCGCCTCCAGAAGCTTATCTCCGCTGCCCGCGCTGGGGACGACGACATTAAGCTGGTACAAGCCGGCTTCGACGATACCCGCGAACGTCACTTGCGCGGACACCCCGCCTATAGTGACGGTTGGCGTGGTCACGCACGGGGCCGCCCCCGAATACAGAGCGCCCGCCGCCACCGGAGGATTGGTCGGGCCGAAGCCCACGCCGTAGAGAATGACAGTCTCTCCCGGTTTCACCGGGCGGGTGGTGAACGGGAACGCGCCGATGG
>JASHSD010001027.1 GCA_030036985.1 Bryobacteraceae bacterium | reverse complement strand
CTGGTGCTGGGCAACGTCGGCTTCGTGCAGGTGGCGCCGTTCCTCATGTTCGCGCTTTTCGCCGGACAAGTGGCGGACCGCTACGACCGCCGGCGCACCATGGTGCTTTCGCAATTGCTGCTGCTTGCCGCTTCCGTGCCTCTGGTGGCCGGCTTTCATTCCGTAGCCATCATCTACGCCTGCCTGTTTCTGATCGCGTTCGGCCGCGCCTTCCAATGGCCCGCGCGCCAGGCGCTTCTGCCGCATGTGGTCCCGCCGGAAGCGCTCAGTAACGCCATCACGTGGAACAGCAGCATAGCGGAGATTTCGAACGTGAGCGGTCCGGCGATTGCGGGAATCCTGCTGGCGACGGTCGGGAGCGGCATCGTCTATCGCATATTCATGGGATGCGTGCTGCTGACGCTGCTGAGCTTCATCGGGATTCGTTATCGCGGAACGGGAGCCGACGCCGGACGGCCACGCGCCGCGGGCGGCAAATCTCTGCTCGAAGGCATGGATTTCGTCCGCAAAAACAAAATCATCCTCTCGGCCATTTCATTGGACCTCTTCGCCGTGCTGTTCGGCGGCGCCACGGCGCTGCTGCCGATCTATGCCGCCGATATTCTGCATGCGGGCGCGCAGGGCCTGGGATGGCTGCGGGCGGCCTCGTCGGTGGGGTCGGTATCGATGGCGCTGGTGCTGGCGCATTCGCCGAGGATTCATCGCGCGGGCGCTATTCTGCTCTGGGCCGTCGCCGGATTCGGCGCGGCGACGATCGTATTCGGTTTTTCCCGGTCGCTCTGGCTATCGCTGGCAATGCTCTTTCTGGTGGGAGCATTTGACAACGTGAGCGTGGTGCTTCGCCAGTCGCTGGTCCAGACGAAGACCCCGGATTACGTTCGCGGCCGCGTGCTGGCCTTCAGCAGCATGTTCATCAGTTCGTCGAACCAGTTCGGGGCGGTGGAATCGGGATGGACCGCCGCCTGGTTCGGCGCGGTCTGGAGCGTGGCGGGCGGCGGCATGGCGACGATAGCGGTCGTGCTGATCTGCGCGGGAGTCTCGACGCAGTTGAGAAGGTGGCGCCAGTAGAACAGCGGAGGAAGTCCCTGTTGCAGAAAGGACCCTCTCTGATACGGAACAAAGACGAAGGGCGGCTATTTCTGCGTGGCCGGATTGTGTGGGAAAATCGGCAATGTATGGGGCCTTACGCAACAACGAAACCCGACGGGCACTTCTTCGCTTGCAAGCTCTGCGGCGAGAGGCACGAGGTGCCGGAGCACCTCGCCCCGTATTGGAACGGTGAGATTTTATGCCGCGTCATGGTTGGCGAAGTTGCGCTCGCCTGCGCGGAGAAACCCGGCACCGCGCAATATTCGTTTTCCGACTTCAAGCCGTATAGACTAAGGAAAGCGTAAGGTGAAGCGTGCGCCAGGTGATAGTCGTTGCCCTGATATTCGCCGTTGCAACCCTTGCCGGTGCAACGAAACGAGTTTTCACCACAGGAAAGCTTCTGGACATTGGAGCAAGCCAACGCGTTATCGATGGCACCGTTTATAAATCTGCGGAATTCACGGTGCAGGTGGCGGACATCATTTACACCGCACGCGGGGCACGGATAATGCGCTGGACAAAAGACGTCGGCCAAGGTCTAATCGTCGGCGACCCGGTACAGGTGGCGATTGAGGGAGAGAACCTAATCCTTCTCAAGCCTGACGGCAAAGAAATGAAAACGACGATAACCAAGCGGACTCGCGCACAATCTCAATAGCCGCGAGGCGCGGCCCAATCGCATCACACGACATGCTTCTTCTAAGCCTGCACATCTCTCGCGGCTGGGCGGTTTCCACTGGTGCATTGGCGGTCTTCCTGGGCTGGTGGAACGGCTTCTATTGGCACACCCACGCGCCGGTTACTTCTTCTTTGACCCTCAAGACTGTGCAGCCTCCGAGCAACAAGAGCGACGGTTCCCTTTGTCCGCCAGAGCCGCGACTTTCGAGCCACTGCTCAAACACTACATTGGGGTCACGCAACTGGTTTACACGGTATCGGCGGCAAGTATCGCCTTCGGCGGGACCCAAGGGAACGCTCTGATCGTGATCGCGAAGCTCATTCTCGCGTGGAGCATTTTCTACGGAGTACTCTTTTGTGCCCTGCTGCTCTGGCGATACGACGAGTACGGCCAAGACGTAACAAGTTATACCCCCCGTTGGTACTCAACCATTTTCGCCTGCGGCTTTTCAAGCCTGACCTGTTTTTTTGTTGGCTACCTTGTATGGAGCTTCGGCCTCTAATCCGCGCATTCCGGGTCGATACTCGGTGCGACTTAAAACGCCCCTGGACGGGTCGAGGTAAGGGTCGTCGGACGTTGCGCGTCACGACCGTCAGGCCGTGCTCAAACGCAGTCGCCGCGATCAGACCGTCCGCTGTGTTCGCCGGTGTCGCGCGCATCCGGCAGGTTCCGTCGATCACGCCCCAGCGATCGGCGATTTCTTTTGTTACCGGCAAAATGCGCTGATCGAACCAGAGCATCACATCGTATTCCAGCCACTGCTCAAGCCGCGTTCGACGCGCACCTTGGGGCAGGGGAATAAAACCCCGGCGCAACTCACCGATGCTGACGACGCTCAGGTACAGCGTGTCATTCTTCTGCTGCTTGATCCACGCGGTTACGCGCGGCTCGGGTCGCAGCTTGACCGTTTCCGATGGGATGTTGGTATCGAAAAGAAAACCGCTCATAGATCGAGCGGACGGGCTTTCGACGGGTTCCGGCTGAAATCGAGGTCCTCTGCGAGGCCGCGCACCGGGTCGCACAGTTCAACGAAATTCTTCCGGCGCAACGCCGCCGGGTCGATCGGCTCCGGGGCCTTCTCATCGAGCTCGTCAAATGCCTTTGTGAGCAATTCGTCGTTGTCGTGAAAACGACCGCTCTTGATGTACGCCTGTGCGCGCCGCGCCACTTCGGGCTTTTGGACTTCGATCTGCATCATGGCCCTCGCTTTCAGGTTATCGCGGCAGGCGGGGTTTTACGCCGGCCCGGCGCGGTTGTCGCTGATGGCATGCCGCGCGGAAAAGTCTGATTCGACCCTTCTTCAGACGCCCGTCGGCGCGGCAGTCGGCCGCTGCCGGACCTATTCCTCCGCTTCCCCGACCTCTTCTTCCGATTCTTCCAGCCCTCCCGCGGCCTCCGCCTGCGCGGCGAGTTCCTCCTCCGAAATCTCGAATGACAAAATCTCCAGCGCCTGTTCTTCCAGCGCTTTCGGCACCATCAACCGCAGTTCGATGCCGCCGATCGCCGCCAGCGGATTCACGATGTGATACGGAATCTGAGCCTCGTCGAGCAGACCGCGGGCCATATTCAATTCCTCGCCGGTAAAGAACGTGGCCGCCAGCACCAGATCCTGGCCAAGGCCCGCCTGATGGGGCGCCGCTTCGCCGGCCGTTTCCGCCGGCGGTTCGCCCGCATTCAAACCCCGGCGCTCGACCTCCTCGTCATAGCACTGCTGCGCCAGTTCAACCAGTTCGTCGCGCCTGATCTCGAGTAGCGCCTCGTCCGAAAGCAATTCGAAATACTGCCGAAAATCCGCCGCGGTAACGTCCAATGTGTGCTCCGAACGCCCATTCTACACTTGATCGCAGGACACTCTTGTCGCCTCAGCGCATCGCCGTATCGCAACCCCGCCGCGTCGTACGCGTGGCCCTCGGCAACGCGCTCGAGATGTACGATTTTCAGATCTTCGGCTACTACGCCCCGGCGATCGCGGCCACGTTCTTCCCGCACCGCAGCGCATTCGCCGCCCTGATGCTGACGCTCGCGACCTTCGGCGCGGGTTTCCTGATGCGGCCCATCGGCGCGGTCATTCTCGGCGCGTACGTCGATCATCGCGGACGCCGCGCCGGTCTGCTCCTCACCCTCGCCCTCATGGGCGTCGGCACCCTCTCAATGGCCTGCCTGCCGGGATACGCGGCGCTGGGCGTCGCCGCGCCGCTTCTGGTCCTCGCCGGACGCCTGCTGCAGGGCTTCTCCGCCGGAGTCGAACTCGGCGGCGTCTCCATCTATCTCTCCGAAATCGCTACGCCGGGCCACAAAGGTTTCTACGTCGCCTGGCAATCGGCCAGCCAGCAGGTCGCCGTGATGTTCGCCGCGGTGCTCGGCATCGTGCTCGCGGCATCGCTCTCTCCCGCGCAAATGACACGCTGGGGATGGCGCGTCGCCCTGCTCGCCGGATGCATGCTGCTGCCGTTCCTTTACTTCATGCGCCGATCGCTCGAAGAGACGCCCGACTTTCTCGCGCGGCGATCGCAGCCCGGCGCGTCGTCCATCGTCCGCTCGGTCTTCCGCAACTGGCGCGTAGTCCTCCTCGGCGTCATGATGTCCACCATGACGACGGTGACCTTCTATCTCGTCACGACGTACACGCCGACCTTCGGCAGTGCGGTGCTGCATCTTGCGCCTACCGGCATCCTCTTCGTCACGCTTTGCGTGGGCGCGTGCAACTTCACCGTGCTGCCGCTCTCGGGAGCGCTCTCCGACCGCATCGGCCGCCTCCCGATTCTCATCGCCTGCACGGTCGCGGCGATTCTCACGGCCTATCCCGCGCTCTGGTGGCTGACGACCGCGCCGTCCATCCCGAGGCTCCTCGCGGTCGAACTCTGGCTGGCCTTCCTGTACGCCGCCTACAACGGCGCCATGGCGGTACGGTTGACCGAAATCATGCCCGCGGAAATCCGAACCTCCGGCTTTTCGCTCGCCTACAGTACTGCCACCGCGATCTTCGGCGGATTCACTCCGGCCATCTGCACCTGGCTGATCCACGTCACCGGAAATCGCGCCGTGCCGGGCCTGTGGATGTCGCTCGCGGCCGTTTTTGGATTGATCGCCGTAGCCGTTCACATCAAGATACCGGAAAAAAATACGGGCAAGGTGTTTATACGACTGACTTGAGTCGCGTCCCTTGGGCGGCCCACCCAGGCGCTATAGTGGATCTTTAACAGCCTTCAGTCTTATGGTCGTCAGGATCCGTTTCGGGCGCGGGCCAGTGGTCACCCGCCGAAAAGGAAAGAACAGCCGTATTGCGAAGCCGGCCGCCAGCCTCCTGACCATGGCCTCGCTCAGCTGCGCCGCTCTCGGTCTTTGGCGGGTGGGATTCGATCTCGACTGGGCGGGACAGTTCGTTTTTGCGAATGGCACTTTGTCCCATTGGCAGGTCTGGATCGGCGCCGCCATCGCCATTCAATACGTCAGCTGGAGGTTGGGCCGTTACGCCCGCTCCGCCATCTCTGAAGCGCCGGGCCCCGAAGCGCCGGGAAAAGACGAAGCCAACGCCCGGCAACGAGCCGCCGCCAACGTCCGCTGATCGGAAATACCCTCTGCTATCCTACGCATAGATTCGGGGCGCTCCTCCATGCGTTACGACACCAGGTACCGTACTGCAAGTTCGCTGTTCAACTGGTCATTTCCGACGGGGGTGAAATGGCTGGTCATTTCGAACGTCGCTCTCTACTTCATTTTCTTCCTCATCCACAGAACCTCGGGCGACGGGCTTTTCATCCCTTTCGAGCTGGTTCCGACGATGGTGCTGCATGGCGCCGTGTGGCAGCTGGCCACGTATCTGTTTCTGCACAGCCCCACCGATGTCTGGCACATCGTTTTCAACATGCTGACGTTGTGGATGTTCGGAGCGCCCATTGAAGAAACATGGGGAACGCGCCGTTTCCTGCATTTCTACTTCCTCTGCGGAGTCGGCGCGGGAGTCTGCGTGGTCCTGGTCAACGCCGCGTTGGGTAATCTCTATCAGCCCACCATCGGCGCTTCAGGCGCGATTTTCGGGCTTTTGCTGGCCTTCGGAATGATGTTCCCGAACCAGACCGTCCTCTTCAGTTTCCTGTTCCCGATCAAGGCGAAGTACATGGTAATGATCTTCGGCGTGATCGCGTTCATCAGTTCCTTCAACACCGGCAGTCCGGTGAGCAATCTGGCTCACTTGGGCGGAATGATTTTCGGATTTTTCTATATCAGGATGCAGTTCGGTGTCCGCAGGACCGCGCGCGCGGGATTGGACTTCGATATCCAGCGCCGTTGGAGAGAGTACAAGCTGCAGCGGGCGCGAAAGAAATTCAAGGTTTATCTGAAAAAGCATGGATCTGGCGGCGACGGTCCTTGGGTGAATTGAAAAGGGTGAATTGAAACGGCTCAACTGATGCGCCGAGGCCCGTGCGAAACCGCCGTCGGCGGCGCCCCGTCTTTTCTCTGTATCATTTGATAAGAGAAGTATGCGCATGAAGATCTGGATCGTTGGCGGCATCGCCGCGTTGGGGCTCATGATGGGCGTCTGGGCGCAGGACGGTCCCGGCCCGCAGGACAGCCAGACCGTGGCCAAGCCCAAGAACGCGCCGGCCAACAACGGCGCGCCCGCCAATCCGAATGACGACCAGTCTCCGATCCCCTCAAAGCTCAGCAAAAAGGCGACGAAGGACAACGACACCACCGATGCCGGCGCGGCCTTCAACGCCGAGGCGAGCATCGTCAATCTCGACGTTCAGGTAATTGACAACTACGGCAATCCGATTCCCAACATTCCGCGCGACCGCTTCCGCATTCTTGAAGACAACGTTCCGCAGACGCTGACCCAGTTCTCCATTGGCGAAGCGCCGCTGACCGTGGCCCTGCTGATCGAATTCAGCGGCAGATTCCAGCAATTCTGGACCAGCGGCTGGGCGCAAACCCTCACCGCGGCCTACGGATTCGTGCAGACGCTGCGGCCTGACGATTATCTCGCGGTGATCGCCTACGATCTGAATTCGACGATTCTGAGCGATTTCACCACCGACCGAAACAAATCGATGGAAGCGCTGGGGCGGTTGCGCATTCCGGGATTCTCCGAGAGTAACATGTTCGATGCGCTCACCGACACCGCGGATCGCATGTCGAAGATCGAAGGGCGCAAGGCCGTCGTGCTGATCGCGTCCGGCATCGACACCTTCAGCAAGATCAACTACGACCAGGCTCGCAAGTCCCTGCAGGAATCGGGCGTGCCCATCTACTCCATCGAGATGCTGCAGATCCAGCGCATCATGGCGGAAGCCACGGGCGCGATGAGCTCTTCCCAGGATCTGACGTTCCTGCAGGCCGATAACGAACTAAAGACCTTCGGCAAGGAAACGGGTGGACAGGCTTTCTTTCCCCGTTTCACCGCCGAACTGCCCGGCGTCTTCCAGCAGATCTCACATTCGCTGCGCAGTGAGTATTCGCTCGGCTATTCTCCAAATAATCAGGCGAAGGACGGCAAGTTCCGCAAGATCACCGTGCAGCTGGTGAACCCGGGGACGAATCAGCCTTTGCGCATCGTCAACGAGAAAGGTAAGCCGGTAAAATACACGATCCTCGCGAGGGGCGGTTACAAAGCGCCGCGCGCGGTGGAGTGATGCCGAGTGAGCGCAAAGGGCGCTGTGCCGCGCCGCAATCGAGCGGATGGCCTCGTTATTCTTGCGGCGCGGACGCGACCCGTTTTGCGCGTGTTCCTCGGAAGCGCCTGGCGCAAATAACTCCGCGCGCCGCCGAAGTCAAGAACTCGATCCCTCGATCTTTCATGGCGATAAGATTTGTTTGACAGTCGCGTGACGGCTCTGTTAATGTCAGTCCGTTCCGAAGATGAAACAAGATGACCTTCCTTCCGCAAGAATCCTTCTGGTTGACGACAACAGGCACGGCCTTACGGCGCGCCGATTGATACTGGTGGATCATGGTTATGAAGTTGAAACGGCGCTGAGCGGCGAGGAAGCTTGGGAGATCTTTCAAACAAGTCGGTTCGATATCGTCGTCACGGATCTGCGTATGAGCGGCATGGACGGCCTGGAGTTGATCCGCCGGATTCGCGCGGCGGATGTGCCGACCCGCACCATTCTGCTCTCGGGCTTTGCCGGTTGTCTTGGTTTGAACGAGCAATCCGCCGGCGCGGACGAAGTGATCACCAAGAGCAACCGGGAAGTCAACGAACTGCTGCGCGCCGTGCGCAAACTAACGGTGAGGCCGCCGCGCCGCGGCGCCGGCTCCCAGGGGCCCCCCGGCAAGGGTGGCGCCAAATCGCGCACAGCGCAGGTCGGTTGACGCTTCTCGTCGCGCTGGGTGCGGCTCTTGCCGTCACAGCCGCGTTGCCCGCGGCGTCCGCGTCAGCGAAGCGTCCCGCAAAGAAAACATCTCCGATCCTGACCGGCTCCGATCAGGCTATCGCCGCGCGCTGGATGCGCACCATGACCCTGCGCGAGAAGATCGCGCAACTGGTTGTGATCGGCTTCAGCGGCCATCCGATGAATACGCACACGCGCGAATATCGGAAGTTCATCCACCTGGTCGGCCAGGAGCATATCGGCGGACTAATCTTGGTGAACGTCTCGAACGGCCGCACCGTGGCCAGGGCCGATCCGCTCGAAGCCGCCAGTTTCATCAATCGCATGCAGCGGCTGGCGAAGATTCCTCTTCTGGTCTCGGGCGATTTCGAGCGCGGCGCTTCCATGCGTGTCGATTCCACCACCGTGTTTCCGCACGCAATGGCGTTCACGGCATCGCGCGATCCCAACGAGGCGCGCTTGGAAGGCGAGATCACCGCGCGGGAAGCGCGCGCCCTCGGCGTGCAGTGGCTCTTCTTTCCAGACGCCGACGTCAACAACAATCCCGATAATCCGATCATCAACATTCGCTCTTACGGCGAGAATCCGGCGGACGTGTCTTCATTCGTCTCCGCCTTCATCGCGGGCGCCCATTCAGTCCCGACCGCCCGTGTGCTGACGACGGCCAAGCATTTCCCCGGCCATGGCAACACGGACACCGACACGCATCTGAATCTGGCCACCATCAACAGCGACAAGGCGCATCTCGAAGAAGTGGAATGGACGCCGTTCCGCGCCGCTATTCAGGCGGGCACGGATGCCATCATGACGGCGCACATCGCGGTGCCGGCGCTCGACGATCCCGGTATTCCCGCGACGCTTTCGCCGAAGATCCTGACCGGCATTCTGCGCGACGAACTGGGCTTCAAGGGCATCGTTGTCACCGACGCGCTGGAGATGGGCGGAATCGCCCATGGATTTTCGGTAGCTCAGGCTTCCGTCATGGCCATCGAGGCCGGCGCGGACGTGCTCCTCATGCCGCCCGACCCCGAGGCCGCCATCAACGCCGTTCAGGCCGCGGTCCGAAAAGGAAAGATATCGCAGAAACGCATCGAGCAGAGCGTGATGCGCATTCTCACGGCGAAGGCCCACGTCGGCTTGGCAGCGAAAAAGCTTGTCGACCTCGACCAGATTCATGACGTTGTCAATTCGGTCGGCAGCAACGCGGTAGCGCAGCAGATCAGCGATCGCTCGGTCACGCTGGTGCGCAATCAGAACGATCAGGTTCCGCTCAAATCGCCGGGCACGACGGCGTTCTTCCTTTTGACGGAGAGCCGCGGCTCAGTGGAAGGTCAGGCTTTCGCGGCGGAAGTGCGGAAGCGTTCGGCGGCCGCGCCGGTCGTCGTGCTCGATTCGACGATGTCCGATATGGATCTAGATGCCGCGCTCGACCATGAGTCCCAGGCCGGCCAGTACGTGGTGGCGGCGTTCGTCTCCGTGGCGGCGTATCGCGGCGATGTGGCGCTCGGCGGCGGATTCCCGGCGCTGCTGCAAAAGCTGATCGCGACAAAGAAGCCGGTCACGCTGATTGCCCTCGGCAACCCCTATCTGCTGCGCAATTTTCCGGACGTCGCCGCTTATATGACCACCTACAGCACCGTCCCGCCCGCCGAAGTTTCCGCCGTGAAGGCGCTGTTCGGGGAGATCCCGATCGGCGGCAAACTGCCGGTCTCGATTCCGGGTTTTGCGGCTTACGGCGACGGCATCGCGCTGGTCGCAGCCCATCCCCCTGCCGGTGGGCAATAAAGAAAGCGCCCCGGCCGTCACGGCCGATTCGGGCCTCTGCGCGACCTGCGTTCACCGCAAAGAAATCCGCAACGATCGCGGCAATCTTTTCATCATGTGTATGAGATCCTTTAAAGATCCCGAGTATCCCAAATACCCCCGGCTGCCTGTGTTGCGCTGTGCGGGATACGAACGTCGCGCATGAGTCAGCCGCAAACCCACGCGCCCTGGGCGCCGAAATACAACCCCTGGATTGTCGCTCTTACCGTCACTCTTGCGACGTTCATGGAAGTGCTCGACACGTCGATCGCGAACGTGGCACTGCCGCATATCGCGGGCGGCCTTTCGGCCAGCCAGGACGAATCCACGTGGGTGCTCACCAGCTATCTGGTTTCGAACGCCGTCATTCTGCCTATTGCGGCGTGGCTCTCGGTGATCATCGGGCGCAAGCGTTTCTACATGACCTGCGTCATGCTGTTCACGATGAGTTCGTTCCTCTGCGGGCTTGCGCCGAGCCTGGGACTGCTCATCTTGTTTCGCGTGATGCAGGGCCTTGGCGGCGGCGGACTCGCGACCAGCGAACAGGCCATCCTCGCCGATACGTTTTCCATCGAGAAGCGCGGCATGGCATTCGCTGTGTACGGCATGGCCGTGGTGATGGCGCCTGCTATCGGGCCCACGCTCGGCGGCTGGATCACTGACAATTTCAGCTGGCGATGGATCTTCTATATCAACGTGCCGGTCGGCGTTCTCTCGCTCTATCTCACGAACAAGATCGTGGAAGATCCGCCCTACATGGCGATCGAGAAACAAAAGACGCTGGCGCATGCGATCGATTACAGAGGTCTGCTCCTGATAGCCTTGGGCATCGGCTGTCTGCAGTTCGTGCTCGACAAGGGCCAGGAGGACGACTGGTTCGCTTCCGGCAAAATCATCCTGTTTCTGACGGTCTCGCTGATCGCGCTCACCTGGTTCGTCGTGAACGAATGGCGGCACGCTTATCCGATCGTCGATCTGCGTCTGCTGAAGCTGAGTAATTTCCGCACGGCGGCGTTCATGATGTTCGTGCTGGGCATGGTGATGTTCGGGACCACCGTGCCGATCCCGCAGTTCCTCCAGGTGCTGATGGGTTACACGGCCGAGAACGCGGGCAAAGCGCTGTCGGCCGGGGCGGTGGTGCTGATCTTCATGATGCCGGTCATCGGTCAGTTGGTCTCGCGCACGGACCCGCGCA
The DNA here is from genome assembly GCA_030036985.1 of Bryobacteraceae bacterium. GTDB lineage: Bacteria > Acidobacteriota > Terriglobia > Bryobacterales > Bryobacteraceae > BOG-234. The sequence goes on along the minus strand of JASHSD010001027.1, from coordinate 883 downwards.
TGCTGATCGCCTTCGGCTTCGCCGCGTCCGCCCTGGCGCTGTACCACATGACGAACATCAGCCTCGATATCGATTTCCACACCGCCACCATGTACCGGATTTACCAGATGATGGGCGTGGCGTTCATTTTCATTCCGATCAGCACGCTCGCGTACGTGGGGATTCCAAGGCATCAGAATAATCAGGTAGCGGGGATGAACAATCTGATGCGCAATTTGGGCGGAAGCATCGGCGTCTCCATGCTCAGCACGTTCCTGCTGCGGCTTTCGCAGAAACACCAGGTATATCTGAGCGCGCATACGACGGCGGGCGATCCGTTGTTCACCGAGAGAATTGCAGGGTTGACCCGGACTTTCGCCGACCAGGGAGTTCCATCCAACGAGGCCTCGGCCCGGGCTTATTCGATGATGAGCCGAATGGTCGGCCAGCAGGCCTCGACGCTGGCTTATATCGACATCATTTCCGTGATGGCCGTGGTGGTGTTGTGTCTCGCGCCGTTCGCATTCCTGATGCAGCGTCCGCCGAAGAGCGGGAAGGCCGCTGCCGCCGGCGCGCATTAGCCCGGCCACCGGGGCGTCATAGTCCGGGTTAACCTTGAAGCTGAGCCATGAGCCGCGAGGAAATCATCGCCCGGCTGCGGGAGAACGAAGAGGCGCTGCGCAGGCAGGGCGTGGCTCATGCGGCATTGTTCGGGTCGCGGGCGCGGGGCGACCAGCGGCCTGAGGGCGATACCGACATCATGATTGAATTTGACCCGGCGGCGCGGGTCACCGTTTTCGATTATGCGGGCCTGAAGGAATACATCGCCGGTCTGTTCGACGGTCCCGTTGACGTAGTGAATCGCGACGGGCTGAAGCCTTACGTGAAGCCCGCCGCGACTGCC
>JASHSD010001026.1 GCA_030036985.1 Bryobacteraceae bacterium | reverse complement strand
GGCGCTCGTATTCATTGCCGCGACGCTGGTTCCTCTGGGCGCAACGATCTGGCTGACCACGCTGCTGCTCGACCGCAGCCTGCGGCTTTCGCCCGTGGATCAGCTTTCCGTGATTTCGCTCTCCCTGCAGGAGACGGGCCGCGAATATTACGAACAGGCCAAACAGCAGTTGAGGGCGGACGCGTTGGCCGGGCGGCTCGAGCCTGTTCCTGTGCCCGGCACAACGAAGGACTTCCAGGCGAGCGACGACTCCGAGCGCTTCTCGTTGATCGGCTCCGGCGGCAGCACGCTGCTCTATCTGCGCAAGACGCCCGAAGGAATCAAGGCGTGGGAGCAGCCGCTGGCGATCCGCATGGAGGATCTCAGGCGGCAGTACAGCACGGCGCGGGAGACGGTCGCGGACCTGGGCAGTCTGCGCCGCGGATTCTTTCTGACGTGGGATCTGCTGGCGACGGCCATCTGGCTGATCGCCCTGACTCTGGTGTGGGTGCTGGCTACGCGTTTCAGCCGGCCCATCATGAGCCTGACCGAAGCGCTCAAAAGCCTGGCCGCCGGCAATTTCCGCATCCGCGTGCCCAACGAGCGGACGGATGAGATCGGGCTGGCGACTGAGGCGTTCAATCGCACCGCCGCGCAACTGGAACAGAGCCGCGACCGTCTGGTGAACCTGACGCAGCTCGCCAGTTGGCAGGTGCTGGCGCGCAAGACGGCGCATGAGGTGAAGAATTCGCTGACGCCCATTCGGCTGACGGTGGAAGAGATGGTCGCTCGCGGACCGGTGCGCGACCGGGTCTTCCTGGAACAGGCGGCGGGGATTGTGGTGGATGAGATCGAATCGCTCGAACGGCGCATTCGGGCGTTTTCCGAGTTCTCTTCGGAACCGCCGATTTGCCCGGAGAAGCTGGATCTGCATGCCATCGTCGAGGAGCGGATCGCGTTCCTGAAATCAGCGCATCCCGAGGTTCGCTACGCCATCGAAGTGGCCGAGAACACGCCCCGCGCGCTCGCCGATCAGGACCTGGTGAAGAGCATCCTGGTAAACCTTCTGGAGAACGCCGCCGAAGCCGCGGGAGACGGCGGCCGGATTCTCGCTCGCGTGCGGCCCATCCGGGACCGGATCGCCATCGAGGTCCACGATTCCGGACCAGGCCTGAGCGATCTGGCGCGCACTTCGCTGTTCCAGCCGACGATTTCCTTCAAGAAGCGCGGCATGGGGCTGGGTCTTTCCATCGCCCGCAAGAGCGCCCTGCTTTCGGGCGGCGATATTCTGCTGATTGCGGGGGAGCTTGGCGGCGCCGGTTTTCGCGTACTCCTGCCCGCCGGACCTTCCGTCAAATAACTCTCGCCGACAAACATGCCCGCCCGCCGAATCCTGATTGTCGACGACGAAGAGAACATCGGCCGTTCGCTGCGCATGATCCTGGAGCGCGAGGGCTATCAGGTCAACACGGTCAACTCGGCCGCCGATTTTCGCGCGTTTCCCGACCGCGCCCGCATCGATCTGTTCCTGATGGACGTGCGGCTGCCCGACGCCGGCGGCATCGACCTGCTGCGCGAACTTCAGGCAGCGGAAATCGCCGCGCCGGCGATCATGATCTCCGGCCACGCCACCATCGTCGATGCCGTGGAAGCCACGCGCGCGGGCGCTTTCGATTTTCTGGAGAAGCCGCTGGGCCGGGATCGCGTGATGGTCGCGGTGAAGAACGCGCTGGAACAGGGGGTGCTGAAGCAGGAGAACCGCCGTCTGCGCGAGGCAGTCGGGCCGGGCTCGAAAATGATCGGCGAAAGCCCCGCGTTCCGGCGCGCCGTCGAGCAGGCGGGCATGGCGGCGCGCTCCGACGCGCGCGTGTTGCTGATCGGCGAATCCGGCACAGGCAAGGAACTGCTCGCGGCGCACATCCACGAATGCAGCCCTTTCGCCAACGGCCCGTTCGTTAAAGTGAACTGCGCGGCCATCCCCGGCGAGCTGATCGAGAGCGAACTTTTCGGACATGAAAAAGGCTCGTTCACCGGCGCCACGTCCATGCGCCGGGGCAAGTTCGAGCTGGCCGACAACGGGACGCTGTTCCTCGATGAGATCGGCGATCTGCACGCTCATTCGCAGGCGAAGCTGCTGCGCGTGCTGCAGGAAGGCGAGTTCCATCGGGTGGGCGGCGAGCAATCGATCCGCGTGTGCGTGCGCGTGGTATCGGCGACCAATCGTGACCTCGCGGCGATGGTGGCGCAGGGCAAGTTCCGCGAGGACCTCTACTATCGCGTGAGCGTGGTGCCGATTCGGGTGCCGGCGCTGCGCGAGCGTCCGCAGGATATTCGTCCCATGGCCGAGTACTTCCTCGAAGACTTCTGCGTGCGCAATGGCTTCCGAAAGAAGAGCTTCGACGCGGAGGTTTGGGAGACGTTCGAGACCGGCAAATGGCCGGGCAATGCGCGCGAGTTGCGGAACGCGGTGGAGCGCATGGCGATTCTTTCGCATGACGACGTGCTCAGCGCGAACGCGATTCCGCTCGAACTGCGCCTGCCGCAGCGGGACAACGGCGCGCGCTCCAGCGTGCAGGAAGCGCGCGAATCGGCCGAGCGCGAGCATGTCTTGCGGGCGCTCGAGGAGGCCGGCTGGAACGTTTCGAGCGCGGCGCGGGCGCTGGGCATGGAGCGGACGAACCTGCACAAGCGCATTCGCGCGCTCGGGCTGGCGCGCGGGAAGTGATTCGGTCGCTCGAACCCGAGCTGATGGATTCGCCGGAGATCACCGGCGCTGTTCTCGATAAGTTTCATCGCGATCTCGATTTCGTCAACAGGCTCCTTGGGACATTCCCGACCATCGAGCGGTTGATTCGCGCGGGCGACCGTCCGGTGCGCCGGGTCATCGATATCGGCTGCGGCGGCGGCGCGCTGCTGGAGCATCTGCGGCGGCGCCTCGGCGTGGAGGTGATCGGCATCGACCGGAAACCGCCGGATCATGCGCTCGACCGGGCGAATGTTCCGATCATCGCCGCGGATGCGGTCACTGAACGCCTGCCGGAGGCCGATGTCGCGGTCTGCTGTCTCACCGCGCATCACCTGACGCCGGAGCAGAATATCGAACTGATTCGCAACGTGGGCCGCTCGTGCCCGCGATTTATCCTGCACGATCTGATCCGGAGCCGTTTGCCGTTCGTGCTGTTCACAGTGTTTCTGTGCCCGCTGATCGGACGCGAGGCCGCGGTCGACGGGAGGCAATCGATTCGGCGGGCGTTTACGCCGGAGGAGTTTCGGGAGCTGGTGCGGACCGCGCTCGCGGGAACGCAGGGTGCGTTCAGTACGGATGTGTCGCGGTTTCGGTCGCGCCAGATTGTGGATATTCGGTATTGAAGTGCAGGGCTGCCCTTCCGGGCGGCCCGGAATAAGGTCAAATTTCGGGCATGGTGGCGTCTGCCGAGCATTGCGCCGGGCGGAAGCCCGGCGGCAGGCCCGAAGGCCTGACCCCACAGTAAGGTTTACAACCTGCCCTACACTTGCAGGACCTCGGGGAGGTGGGCAAGGGTTGTGATTGTTATGTCGGGGGCGAAGCCTAAGTTCTCCGGCGCCGCGCCTCGGCGGTTGCACCAGCAGACCTGGTAGCCGAAGGCTTTGGCTCCGGCGGCGTCCCAGGAGTTCGAGGAGACGAAGAGGATTTCGTTCAGGGGCGCGTTCATTATCTGCGGCCCGAGCGCGTAAACGGCCGGCGACGGTTTGTAGATCTTCACTCGCTCGACTGAAATGATTTCGGCGAAACAGGATTCGAGGTTGTTGCGGCGGACCGCTGAGTCCAGCATCTTGGGCGTTCCGTTCGAGAGGATGGCTCGCGGGATGTTGTTCAGGGCGTCCAGCGCGCTTTTCACTTCGGGAAATGCGGGAGGGAACAGCCAGGCCTCCATGAGATCGCCGAATTGGGCGGCGGTCAGTTCGATGCCAAGTTGCGTCGCGGCGGCGTGCAGCGCGGCTTCGGTTACGGTCCAGAAGTCTTCGTAGCGGCCCATGAGCGAGCGCAGCCAGGTGTATTCGAGCTGCTTCTGTCTCCATAAGGCGGACAGGTCGTTCTGCGCGATGGAGTGAACGTCGAACAAGGTGCCGTAGGCGTCGAATAAGATGGCCGCGGGTTGCATGGTTGGCGTTATTGTTGCACGTCCGGAAATTTTTCGAGAACACGGAAGGAGTTGGCGCTCATGACGGTCTCCGGTAAATTTTTGCCAAACGAAGCCAATTCGAAGTTATCCCGTTTGTTTTCGCGATGTTGGCCGGCCGAGTCGCGGAAGCGGCGGGCGGTCCGGAGGCGCTCGAATTCGAGCGTGTACTTGAGAACCTGGCGGGCGAGACGGGATTCGTAGCGGCCGAGGAGGTCAAAGGAGTCGGCGCGGTTGATCCAGGCGCGGGTCTGGGCGATCATGACCTCGACGCGGTCGTCATGCGGGGTGTCGGTGGTGTTTTCGATGAGGGAGAAGTTGAAAATGTTGGTCTCGACGCCGGCGAGGCGGTTGAGGCGGAAATGGGCGTCGATGATTTTCTGGACGGTCTGGCGTTCGAGCTCGGTGGCGGGGCGGAGGTCGAGAAGCAGGGCGTTGGTGAGACGGTTGTAGGCTTCGGTTTCGCCGGGCAGCAGGACCACGTCCTGGCCGGTGAGATTGTGTTTGCAGGCGTTCATGGCGGCGCGCTGCTTGCCTTCCGGGGTTATGGGGCCGGTGGATTTTTGGGCGTTGGCGCGGTTGATGGCGTCGCGAATTTCTTTGCGCATTGTGGTTCGGCTGGAGGGTAGCAGATGGGATTGGGGGATTTTGGGTTGGGTAGGTGTAGGTTGTTGATTTGGTTGGGAAGAAAGGGTGTCACTGGCCCAGCGAGGGTCCCGGGACTGCGTGAAGCGTCCGATTCGCAGCCTGCCAGATGTCGACCCGAGGCGAATTTGCAATCTATTGCGGCTCAACCAGTTAAATGCAGCGCTAAAACGCAAATAGGCAAAAATGTTGTATAATGCACACAAGCTAGGAGGCCTATGTCAGCTAAGTCGCTCAAAATCGATAGCCTCGACCTCGATCTGGAAAATCCGCGTATAAGGCTCGCCACCGGCCAGCGGGACGCGATGCAGAAGATCATCAATGAGCAGAAGATAAAGTTGATCAATCTCGCTGAAAGCATCGCGGAGAAGGAATTTAGCCCCATTGATCGGTGTTTGGTGGTGCGCTCGCATCTCCGCAGCGGACACTTCATCGTGCTGGAAGGCAACCGGCGCGTGCTGGCGGCGAAGCTTCTAAAGAATCCCGCGCTCGTGAGGGATCTCGAAATGCTGGAAGCACACAGGAAGCGTCTGGAAAAGTCGGCGGCCGCTTTCAACGTCAAATTGGTGGAGCCCGTGGACTGCTACGAGGTGTCGGATCGGACCGAAGGCGTCGAGTGGATCAAACAGCGCCACAGTGGTGAGGCAGAGGGCCGCGGGATTGTCAGCTGGTCAGCGATCGCCGTCTCACGCTTCAAAGGGCGCGACGCCGCCCTCCAAGCTCTGGATTTCGTCGTGGCTCACGCTGACCTGACCGAGGATCAGGGAGACCTAATCGAAGCCAAGTTTCCCTTGACCACGCTTGATCGCCTGCTTTCGACGCCGGATGTGCGCACTGCCATCGGCTTTGAATTGCTCGGGGGCAAGTTGCAGACTGAGCTACCTGCAGAAGAAGCTTTGAAGCCTCTGAGGCGGATCGTTATCGATCTGGCCGAGAAGAAAAAACCGTCACCGATCTGAAGTCAAAAGAGCAGCAGCTCAAATATATAGCGGACCTAAAGGCTGCGGACAGGCCAGATCTGGCTAAGAAAGGCGGCACGCTCTTGTCGGTCGAAAGGTTCACAGAGGAGGACTTCAAGGAAACGCCTGCTCCTAAACAGAAAAAGACTCGTGCACCTAGGGCCTCGCCACGCACAAGCATCATACCTAAGGCATGTAAGCTGAATGTTACCAATGCGAAGATCGATGGAATATATAGCGAACTTAAGCGCCTTCAGCTTTCCCTGCATGTCCACGCCATTGGAGTGTTGTTGAGGGTGTTCCTGGAGATGTCTGTGGATGACTACCTTGTAAACAGAGTGGAAGCCAAGCTGACTTATTATGATTCCAAGAATAACCGTCACATCGAGAAGAAGCTCGCCGCGAAAGTAAAGGAGGTTATCCAGCATATGGTCGCAAACGGAGCGAGCGAAAGGGATTTCAGGGGTGTCCTCGCTGGTTTTCATGATGATCAGCATCCGTTCTCAATCGACACTCTGCATGCCTATATTCACAACCGATTTTTTACGCCGACTGAGGGCAATCTGACGACGGGGTGGGACAACGCCCAGCGTTTTTTTGAGACTCTTTGGGCGTGACTGAGCCTCCCCAACAACGGCTCGTCCATTTCACTCCCCTCCGCTATCCGGGCGGGAAGGCTAAGCTTTCCGCTTATGTGAAGAGCCTGATGAAGGAGAATGCGCTCCTCGATGGCGAATACGTCGAACCGTACGCGGGGGGAGCCGCGATCGCTCTGGAGCTGCTATTTCACGAGTACGTATCACGGATCCATATAAACGACGTGAGCAAGCCCCTGCACGCGTTCTGGAAGAGTGTTCTTGATCATACCGAGGAACTCTGCCGTCTTGTGATGAAGACTCCGCTGACAGTTGAGCAGTGGGATAAGCAAAGACGGATTCTGGATTTCCCGGAGGGTCACAGCACACTTGAACTGGGATTCGCGACATTCTTCCTCAACCGAACGAACCGTTCGGGCATCCTGAATGGCGGCATCCATCGGGGGCCGAGATCAAAGCGGCCCTTGGAAGATCGACGCCAGATTTAACGCAAGGGAGCTGGTACAGCGGATCAGTGCGATCGCCAAGCTGCGCAGTCGCATCAGGCTCACGCGCCGGGACGCATTACAATTTCTGAAAAGCGGGATTGCAGGTGGCCAAGGGAAACGCTTATATACCTTGACCCGCCGTACTACATCAAGGGTCGCGATCTCTATTATGATTTCTATGAGCGTCACGACCACGAAGGCGTCGCGGATTTCGTTATCGGCAGCATCACTCGCCAGCGATGGATCGTCTCGTACGACAATGTGAAGCCCATCCGCGACCTTTATGTAGGCTCTCGCCATGTCGTTTACAGCATCGGGTACAGCGCGCGATCCGCGTCGCAGGGGTCGGAGGTGATGTTTTTTGGTGAAGGTCTGAAGATTCCTCCGCTCATTGGGCCGATCAGGATCACCGAGGATCAAACGCAGATTCGGCGCCTGGCTTAACCGGGTTTGGCTTGACCGAACGCCGTATGAAGTCATGCTCCGTGTAATGAAGTCCGAAGATATCAGGAACAGGCAGTGGAGTGAGGCGGCACGGAGAACGGTTCGGCGGATCGCCAAGCGGCAGGCGGCCGGGACGCAGGGTGTCAGCCGTCGCAGCGACATTCCTCCTTTGAGCGCAAAACAGCCGGCGGCGATGGTGCGGCTGCGCGATGTCCGGCGGGCGAAGGTCGCGGTCAGCGTGATGCGCGCGTGCTGGAGTGGCTCAAGTCGAAAGGGGAAGGGCATCTCACGCGGATTAACGACATCTTGGCGAACCTTGTGGAGGCGGAGATGGGCGCGGGCGAGAGACGCGACTAAAGTCGCGTGTCCCCAGAGGCTGAAGCCTGTGCCACCATTCTGCCGGCTAAATTCGAGAGGGACGCGACTGAAATCGCGTGTCCGAATCGGCGGGGAGTCGGGGCGCTAGTGAGCCGTCCCGGCTAATTCTTTACAAGGACGAATTTTGTTGAGAATAACGTTGGCGGTGGCTTTCCAGATGAAGGGACCGGCGCCGTCAACCGTCAGGGCGCGGTTCGGCCCCCAACCTGCCGTAAACTGGTGCAAGGAGATTCCGTGACCATCACTCTCACGTTCAGGCCGGAAATTGAAGCGGGGCTTCTCGCCAAGGCGCACGCGAAGGGGATGGCCGTCGAAGATTATCTCCGGGGCATCGTCGAACAGGAAGTCGTTCAGCATCCCGTAAACGAGCCGAGCCGCAGAGAGGAAGCCGTTCGCCGAATGTTCGAATTTGGAGACAAGCACCACCTCAGCTTCGGGGCGCCGATTACGCGTGAGGCGCTGCACGAAGGCCATCGCTTCTGATGGCGTTGTTCGTTCTCGATGCCTCTGTCGCGATTTCGTGGTGTTTTCCAGGAGATCCCACTGAAGACTCTCCTTAACAGCCGGTCCATCCTGAAGCGATTGGCCATCGATGATGCTGTTGTACCCGAGATTTGGGCATTTGAGATTGCGAACGGCATCTTCGTTGCCTTCAGCAAACGGAAACGCATTACCGAACGGCAAATCCGCGAGTACCTCAATCTTCTCAAAGCGCTCCCAATTCGGGTCGAATCTCAAAGCTTGCCGGAGAATATCGATTTGGAATCGCTTGCCCGACGGACGGGCCTTGCCGCCTACGATGCGGCATATTTGCGATTGGCCATGCGCCTGGGGCTTCCGCTTGCCACGTCCGATGCCGCTCTCCGCGACGCGGCAATCGCCGAGGGTCTCGCGGTCATCCGATCGTCTGACAATCCGATCGTCTGACGTGCCGGTTTAACCGTGATTCGTGGTATGCTCCGAAACGAAGGCTTACATTGGCTCGCGCGAAACTGATTGTGACTGTCGCAGCGGCGATGCTGTTCGCACAGATTCAGTGCGTGGCGGCATGTGCGTCGGATCTGTGCAGCAGTGGGTTCGGCTCGACGGAATCCGTTCCTCCCTGCCATAAACATCACGGCCAACCGCCGTCGCACGATCAGTCGCGAGGATCGTGTTCGTTCCGTGTCACCGTTAACGCGGCGACGTCGCCCCATGCGTCGCTCTGCGATCTCGCAGTTCCTTCAGTTTCAGCATTGCCGGTAACCGTCTCACCGATGGTTCCGGTGCTCTTGCGGGGATGGGCGCCGGATGTTGCGGATACGTCTCCGCCGGAAAGCACGAGTTGTTCTTTCACCATCCTTCGAATCTAGTGTAGTGTCCAGGAAATAACTGGACACGCGACTTCAGTCGCGTTTTTGGGCGCCACAGTTAAAGACGCGACTGAAGTCGCGTGTCCGAACCACATAGAACTGCCCAGTTATTTCCTGGACGCTACGCTAGTTTTCCGTCCCACGTAATGCTTTAGGTGCAAGCACGAGTGCTTGCGCCACAATGAGGGCGAAACAGACAAGAAGGAGAAAGGCATTGAATCCCAGGCGCAGTTTCTTAACAAGCCTTTTCGGGCTTGGGGCGGGCGCGGCCGTTCTTACGCGTGCCGCGAAAGCCAAACAGGTATCCGACACAGAGACGCCCGGGCCGTTGCCCGTGGTGACGCCGGATGTCGCGGACTTACCGTTCACGGTCGACAACGGAGTCAAGGTTCTTCATCTGGTGGCGGAACCGGTGAAGCAGACCGTCATTCCCGGGCGCACGTTCGATCTCTGGGGATTCAACGGCAGCGCGCCGGGACCCACGATCCAGGCCAACGAAGGGGATCGCGTGCGGTTCATCTTCGAGAACCATCTGCCGGAGCCAACCGCGATTCACTGGCACGGACTGGAACTGCCGATTGAAATGGACGGCGTTCCGGGGATCGGACAGAAACCGGTCGCGCCGGGCGGGCGCTTCGTTTACGAATTTACGCTTCATCAGAACGGCACCTTCTTTTATCACTCGCACATGGCGATGCAGGAGATGGTGGGAATGCTCGGAGGCTTCATCATTCATCCGAAGATTCCATACTCGCCGCGAGTGGATAAGGACTACCTGATACTGCTGCAGGAGTATGCGGTTCTGCCGAACAGCACCATGCCCAACAGCATGAACATGGAGTTCAACTGGCTCACCTTCAACGGGAAGTCCGGGCCGGCGGCGACGCCGCTGATTATCCGGCTGGGGGACCGCGTGCGCATTCGCCTTATCAACCTCGGCATGGATCACCATCCGATTCATCTGCACGGCTACACGTTCCAGGTGACCGGACACGAAGGCGCAAGGCAGCCCGAAGCGATCTGGGCGCGAGGCGATACGGTGCTGGTGGGGGTAGCGCAGGCGCGGGACATCGAATTTGTCGCGGATCGCGTGGGCGACTGGATGTTCCATTGCCATCTGCCCCACCACATGATGAACCATATGTCGTCGAATGTCGGTTCGATGGCGATGACCAACGGCCCACTCTCGATGAAGATGCCGGGAATGGCGATGCCGGCGAATGCGGAGCAGATCCCGCTGTTTCCGCAGGACGCTTACATGGAAGGTCCCATGATGGCGATGGACAAAGAAGTGGAGAAGCCGGAGACTTACGGCCTGCCGGCGGGATGGAGCGGATTCATCGGCGGAATGATGACGCTGGCGCGGGTTCTGCCTCCGGATCAGTACGAAAAGATCATGGAGCTGAAGGCCGCCCGATGAAAATTCTAACGGTGGGCATCCTGTTCTGTCTGGTTCTATTTCCTCTTTGGGCGGCGCAGCAGAGCGGCGAAAAATCATTTGCGTTTCGCGGAATGGTGAATGCTGTCGACACCGCTGCCAGGCGGCTCACCGTCACCAACGAGCCGATCGAGGGGCGTATGGGCGCCATGACTATGCGCTATGCGGTCAGCAATGAGGAGGTGCTCGATCGCGTGAAGGCCGGCGATCGGATCACGGCCATTCTCCGCGACAGCAACGACACGTTGTATGACGTTCAGGTGGTTCCGTCCGCCGGAAACGCGCGTGGACTGAGCCTCGAAAGTCTCGAACAGATGGCCCTGGCCAATAACCCCACGATGGCGCAGACTCGCGCCAACATGCAGGTGGCCGCGGGACTGGTGCGGCAGGCGGGTCTTTATCCGAATCCCACGGTCGGGTATTACGGAGACGAGATTCGCGGCGGGTCGTACGGCGGCGGTGAAGAAGGCGGGTACGTCAGCCAGACGATTGTGCTGGGCGGGAAAATCGGCGCGGCCCGGCGGGTGGCGAAGCTGGAGGCGAATGAGACTGAAACCAGCGCGCAGGTTCAGCGATTGCGCATCCTGAACAATGTTCGGGCGCTGTTCTATGAAATCCTCGCGGCGCAGAGGATGGTGGAGGTCCGGCAGAATCTGGTCAAACTGGCGGGCGATGCGGTCCAAACGTCCCGCCGGTTGGGCAATGTGGGTCAGGCGGACCGGCCGGATATCCTGCAGGCGGAGATCGAGCAGCAGCAGGCGGACGTGAACCTCCGCGTTGCGCAGCAGAACCTGGACGCGTTGTGGAGAATCGCCGCAACAGTGGTGGGAAGGCCGGATCTGCCGGAGGCGAAGGTTGAGGGCGACCTCGAAGCTGTCCCGGATCTCAACTACTCGGAATGGGTGGCAACGGCGGTGCGGGATAGCCCCGAAGTGAAATTGGCTCAGCAGGAAGTGGATCGCGCGGAAGCTTCGCTGGTTCAGGCCAGGAAAGCGCCGATCCCGGATCTTCAGGTCACAGGAATCCTGGCGCAGAGCGATGAGCTTCCGCCGGGGACGGAAAGACCGACAGGGATGATCGGCGGTGCGGAGGTCGGCGTTCAGTTGCCGATTTTCAATCGCAATCAAGGCAACATCGAGGCCGCGAAAAGCCGGATCGAAAGCGCGAAGCAGGAATTCGCGCGCGTGAAACTTCAGCTCGAACGCAATGTGGCGGGTCTGTTTCGCGATTACGATTCGGCTCGCATAACTGTTCGGCAGTATAAAGAGGAGATGCTGCCGCGCGCGGAGGAAGCGTACCGGTTGTACCAGAACAATTACCAAAAGATGGCCGCGGCTTATCCCCAGGTGCTGATTTCGCAGCGAACGCTTTTTCAACTGGAGGCCGATTACGTCCAGGCTCTCGACAGCGCCTGGCGGAGCGCGCTGTTGATTCGGGGATTCGGACTGACTGACGGCCTCGCGGCGCCTTTGACTGTTTGGTCGACGGGCAGCAGCGCCACGGAATCGGCCGCAGCGGCGCCGATTCGGTAAAGACATGTCACCAAAAAACCAATCCGTTTGCGAAAAACCGCTTGCTTGCGCGCGGCTCGGAACGGGCTTCTGAGCCACGACCGCAAGGGAGTGGTTGAACTGGTTATTCTGTGACAGGTGCTAAGTGTCGGCAAGTTGTTGGAAGTACAACGTCAGTGACCTGTCACAGACAGCCGATTAGCGGAAGGTGACACCGAGTTGACCGCCGATATGAGTTTCCCGGGCGTATTGCGTGCTAGCCTTACGCTTTGTCCGAAAACGTCGAACGCGCGTTTCCGATTCGCAAGAGTCGTGAACATGGGGGAAATCCGAGTGGAGGAATCCGTCAAGGGAGCGGCGCTCAAGTTGATTCGTGACTTCCGGCCACCGCTCCCTCACGGTCGCGGCTCAGTACGGATTGCAGCTAAGCTATATTTTCAGGTGCGGCCATGAAACCATCGGCAGTCCTGATCGGAGCCATCGTGCTGTTGGCGGCGGCGCGCCCCGTCCTGGCGCATCACGCCTTCGCGGCCGAATATGACGCCAAACGGCAGGTGATCCTCACCGGGAATATCACAAAGATCGACTGGTCGAATCCGCATACCCATTTGCTGATCGACGTGAAAGCGGGCGACGGAAAGCATTCGATCTGGGATCTCGAGTTGGCGAGCCCGAACACCCTGGAACATGTCGGATGGACCCGGAAATCTCTGAAGGTCGGCGACCTGATTACCGTGAACGGTTATCTCGCCAAGGACGGGACGAAGCTCGCGCATGCCCGCGACGTATGGATCGATGGCCGCAAAGTGCTGACGAATTCCGCCAGAGACGGCGGCCCTGGACAATGAAAGCGGGGCAGAAACCGATCCGTTTTCGCCGTTCCGGCTTCGCCTTCGTCGGGATCCTCGCGATCGTTCTGATGCTGGTGCTGCCGGTCTGCGCGGACGCGCATAACGTTTCGAAGCGCGATGCGAGCTTCGTTCAATCGAACCATGGCAGCGCCGTCGCCGCGTTCATCTATCTCGGCGCCAAACACATGGTTACCGGGTACGACCACCTGGCGTTCCTGGTGGGAGTGATTTTCTTTCTATACCGGCTCAAGGACATCGTCCAATACGTCAGCCTGTTCACGTTGGGTCACAGCGTCACGCTGTTGGCCGGGGTTCTCGGCAATATTCATGCGAACTCATACGTCATCGATGCGATCATCGGCTTCTCGGTGGTTTATAAGGCGTTCGACAATATGGATGGTTTCCGGCGGCTTTTCGGCTTTGAACCCAACACGAAGATCGCCGTTCTGATCTTCGGCCTTTTTCACGGATTTGGTCTCGCGACCAAACTTCAGGAACTGGACCTCTCCAGGAATGGTCTGGTGACGAACATCGTCAGCTTCAATGTCGGTGTCGAGATCGGGCAGGTTCTGGCGCTCACGGCGGTGCTGATCCTTCTCAGCTTCTGGCGTTCGCGCAAGAGCTTCGGACGGTATGCGTTCGCAACGAATACCGCGCTGATGTCCGCGGGATTCGTTCTGGTGGGGTATCAGCTGACGGGGTACGTTCTGGCCGCTTAGGAGATTCGCAAACAAATGGTGGATGAAAAAATCATGCGGACGCCCATCCCGGCGCCTTCCGGGAAAAGCCTGGCGAAGGCGACGGCAATCGCGCTCGGCGTGGCGGTGGCGATCCTGCTGGTGGCCGTTTTGCCCGCGGAATACGGCATCGATCCTCTGCGAACGGGGCGGTTGCTGGGTCTTGGCGATCTGGCCAAAGCGTCCGAAGGCGCGGCGCCCGCGGGAGCGCGCGCGATCCCCGCTCAGACCGGAATTTATACGGCGCAAGCCAAAATCTATAAGACCGATTCGGAAGATCTCGCCCTCGGACCCGGCGAAGGCGTTGAGATCAAATACCACATGCAGAAGGGCGCCGGAATGGTGTACGCATGGAAGGCCACGGGGAAGGTTCAGTTCGAATTCCACGGCGAACCCGACAAGAAACCGAACCCCGAGTACTTCGAGAGCTATCAGCTCGACGACAAAATCGGCCAGGACCATGCCTACGGATCGTTTACAGCGCCCACGACCGGCATTCACGGATGGTTCTGGCAAAACAAAGGCCGCGGGGAAGTGATGATCCACCTGACGACGGCCGGCTTTTACGATTCGGCGAAGATGTATGCCGGCGGTCCGGGGGACGAGTTGACGATTGAAGACGCGAAGTGACTGTCCGCTTTCGCGTCAGGCGTGATAGAGTTCAGGTTCATACGGTTGTTAACCCAATGCCACGTAGTTTTTTGTAGGGCCACGCCTTCGGGCCCGCGGCCGGGCTGCTGCCCGGCCCGAGGCCGATCGAAACCACTATCCAACCCTTGGATTTGCGTGACTCCAGGCCGCCCGGAAGGGCGGCTCGCAGCGCCGAAGCGCCGGCCCCACAATAGGCAGGAAAATGCCACGGCCTCGCGTTCCCGACCAAGCGGACGAAGGCGTCCGCCGCGGTCCGGGGGGAGCGCCCCCCAAACAGGCGTCGGGACGAGTCCCGACGCGGCAGACATGAGTGTCTGCGCCACATAAGGGTCCGATGCCGCTGAGCGCGCTCAATCCCCATTCGCCGCAGTCGGGAATTATCGCATCTCTGTTCACGCATCTCCTGGTTCTGTTGGCGGTCATCTTCCTCATCGTTGCCGCTCTGGTGGTTTACGGCATCATTCGCTATCGCGCACGCCCGGGACAAAACGAACCCGCGCGCAAGTTCGGCTCGCGACCGCTCGAGATCACAT
>JASHSD010000091.1 GCA_030036985.1 Bryobacteraceae bacterium | reverse complement strand
CGCTGGACGCAAACTGGTAACCGCGATGGAAACGGGAAACCGGCTACTCCTCCTTCCCGCTGCAAGGCCGGCACGTACACGTTCAGGTACATCCGGTCAATGCCTTCGATCTCCAGGCTGACGTGCTCTCGAATCACTTCGGCGACGGTTCGTGGGATACTCATGGGCGGCTCCGGTTGACACCGGCCCTTCGCGACCGAACACCGCTTGGCGGTCCAATGAACGGAACTGCTCTTTTCAGTTCCCAGCTCGACCGGAGCCAACCCCTGGATTATCCGATATCCCCCAATCCCACGATGTACATCTCGTCGGTCTGAGGCGGAGCCTCGTTAGGACAATGGCGACGGGACTTTTCAGCCGCTGATTCTTTATTTTCCTGCTGGTGCGGTAAACGCGATCACCGACCTCACCGTGGGCGATTTCAACGGCGACGGCAAGGCAGACCTGTTTGTAAATGGTTATTTTGGTGGTCTCCCGCCGGTCGGCGGGACGCCATCCGGCGCGTTTTTTGAGGGCAATGGCGACGGCACATTTCAGATCGTGATGACGCCGCCAAACTACACGAACTCGATACTGACGACAGCCGATTTCAATGGCGACGGAAAAGCCGATCTGGCAGTAGCTGGTGAGATCTGGTTGGGCAACGGGAATGGCACGTTCCATGAGGCCGGCAGTTATTTGGTGGGGACGGGGCAACTGGCGGTGGCCGACTTCAACGGCGACGGCAAGCCCGATCTGGCCTCCATCGACACGGTAAACGACTCCGTGGACGTATTTCGCGGCAACGGGGACGGAACATTTCAGTCCCCGGTAAGCTGGGTCGCCGGAAGTTCTTTCCCGCAGCTTTTGGCTGCAGGAGACTTCAACGGCGACGGCAAGGCCGACATTCTGTCTTCCCTGGATTACGCTTCAGGCGGTCATAACCAGTTCACAGTGCTGTTGGGCTCCGGGAGCGTGACGCCCATCGTGGGTCCGCCGGCCACTATCACCGCCACAGCCGGATCGGGCCAGAGCGCTACTGTGAACACCCCGTTCGCCGCGGCTCTGACGGTGGTTGTGGAAGATGCTTCCGGGAACCTCGTGCCGAATGCTTCGGTGATCTTCACGGCGCCCAGTACGGGCGCGAGCCTGAGCGTGGTCACGAGCACGGCGACGACAAACGCCGGATCGGGCCAGGGCACTACCGTGAAGACACCGTTCGGTACGGCTCTGACGGTGGTTGTGGAAGACGCTTCCGGAAACCTCGTGCCGAATGCCTCAGTCACCTTTACGGCGCCCAGTACGGGCGCGAGCCTGAGCGCGGCAACGAGCACGGCGACAACGAACGCGAGCGGTGTGGCTTCGCTGAGTGCGACCGCCAATGCCGTGGCAGGCGCATTCACCGTCATCGCCTCATCGGGCGCCGCGACAAGCGCGAGTTTCAACCTGACCAACAATGCGGGCGCGCCGGCGGCCATCACCGCGACGGGCGGGACACCACAATCGGCTACGGTGGGCACGGCCTTCGCGGCTCCACTACAGGCCGCGGTGAAAGATCAATACGGAAATCCGGTATCCGGGGCTCCTGTGACTTTCACGGCTCCGAGCACGGGCGCGAGCCTGAGCGCAGCGACGAGCACGGCGACAACGAACGCAAGCGGGCTGGCTTCTCTGAACGCGACCGCCAATACCGTGGCAGGCACGTTCACCGTCGTCGCCTCTACTGGTGCGGCGACAACCGCGAGTTTCAGCCTGACCAACAACGGGGGAGCGGCGGCCGGTATCACTGCGACGGCCGGATCGGGCCAGAGCGCCTCCGTGGGTACGGCTTTCGGCACGGCCCTGACAGTCCTGGTGAAGGACGCGTTCGGAAACCCTGTACCCAATGCCGCCGTGACGTTCAGTGTGACCGCGGGGATGGCTTCACTGGGTTCGGCGCAGATCCAAACCGGTGCGAACGGCTCCGCGCAAACCACAGTGACTCCGGAATCGACAGGCGCCATCACGGTGTCGGCAACTACCGGCGCCGTCAGCACGCCCGCGCTGTTCCAGTTGACCGGAACGCCGGCGTCACAGCTTTCGGTCCTGCCGTCAACGCTGACGTTCACCGCGGTGCAGGGAGGTCCGAACCGGCTTCCGCGCCGATCGAGATCACGAACTCGACCGGCGCGGCATCGCTGAATTGGACCGCGGCGGCGGTGACGGGGACTTCGGTCAACTGGCTCGCGGTCACGCCGACTTCGGGCGGAACGCCGACGCAGGCGATGGTCAACGCGACTTCCACGCAATTGACGGCGGGAACCTACCAGGGGACTGTTACGCTGAGCGCCTCCGGGAACACAGGAACGATCGCGGTAACCCTGACCGTGCTCCCGCCGGCGCCCGCGACATTCTCGCTCGCGCCCGCGGACATCACGGTGAACGTGCTCGCCAACTCGACGGCGGTTGTCTCACGCAACGTCACAGTGGGCAACTCGGGCGGCGGAACGCTGGCATGGAGCGCGTCGGCGAACGCGAGTGGCCCCTCGAACTGGCTTTCGGTGAGTCCCGGTTCCGGCTCGGCGCCTTCGTCGGCCGCCCTGGAGTTCAATCCGGCGGGGCTGCCTGCC
>JASHSD010001025.1 GCA_030036985.1 Bryobacteraceae bacterium | reverse complement strand
AGCCGCAAACAGAATTGGCGTTTTCCCGGGTGTAGGTTGAATGAAGGTTCCGATTTCAAAGACCTGCACAGGAGGAACGCCATGCAACAGTTTATCTCTCGTTTTCAGGACCGGATTCAGGGGGTAGTCTCGGGTTTCGACCGCGTGCTGTTTCGCGGGACCTTGCGCAACCTGGGCTTTGCTTACGGAATGGAGGTTTACCTGTACCTGAACGGCATTCTGTTTAAAGATTATGAGAGCCATGTCAAGCGCATCAGCCGGCGGGTCAAAGAAAGTTTCCACGGCTCCGTTTCGGGAGCGGAATCTTCCCGTTGTTTACCTTCGCCGGGGCGATATGAACAAAGACGAGACGGCCAGACGGATCGCCTGGCGAGCGAAAAATCACAGAGGGCGATGTCTGCGTTCTCAGCGCCTGCGAGATGGTGTCCACCCGCCGGCATGAGGGCACGCGTATGGTGATGCGCAAGCGGCCCAGCCTTGCCCTGTATCACTATCGGATCGATCCCGAGTTCGGCTGGATGTAACGCGAGCATTCAGACCTGGTTTCCCTTCGCCATTCATATCTGCATCAACGGCCGGGAGTGGCCGGCGCGGCGGGGCGTGGTCTTCGGCCGAAAACGGATGCAGAGCGCGCACGCGCCGCCTGGCGGTCCCGCAGGGCTTTTCAAGGGCTCGGATCAGTTCCCGCAAGGGAGTGCTGTTGTCAATCGTGCTCAGGGCATTGAGATAGCGCTCGTTGGATCTCTGAGAGATCTCGGCCCGGCGTTGCAGATCGGCGACGCCATGACGTAAGGGGCGCCACCGGAACTCAGACTCTATATGAAAGGCTCGCTGGGCGCGCGAGCGCGGAAACGGATTTCCTCAGACAGCACACGCAAAAGGGTCAGAAGGTGATTGTACTCACGCACCACAATGGTCTCGCGGAGGATGGTTCCGGGACCACCGGCCTCTGGAACGAAGTGATGAATTGCTCCCCCGCGGGCTCCGGACCTGCCTGCTGGCATTGGGACATCTTCATGTGGGCGCGGTTTATCAGGCGCGGGACGGCGTCCGGTGCCGCTGCATCGGCCATGGAGCGCTGCCGTGGGGTTATGCTTCCGAACCGGACAACCCGAATGTCGCCTGGTTCGAAAAACGGAATGCAAAAGATCCGAACGACAACCTGAGAGTGCTTAATGGATTCGTTTTACTGCCGCTGGCTGGCGCGGCTATGAACGAGACGTTCTTATGATGAAAATGGCGGTGTTGCGTGGACCAGTCCGGCGACCGCTGCCGCGTGAGCGGCGATCAAGTCTGTGCTTCACAGGCGCTCCGGAAATCCCCGGGTTGCGGCCGGTCCAGGCTAAGCGGATTACCAATCCGCTGCAGGATGACATCCTGCCCTACACGGAAATGCAGTTTCCGATCCTGGTGACGGGCCGCCCCCGACCCGGATGTGCTGAGGCCTGCGCCACCATTCTGCCGCCCAGGACAAGGTAGAAACTCAAGTCACAGACTAAAGTCTGTGCTACCGTTATTGCTACTCCTTCGTGTAGCTGAAGTGGTTGGGCCCGCCGCCTTTTCCTTTGCGACCGGCTTGTGCGGACCCCGGGGCGGGAGTGCTCGACATTTCATCGGTGTAGTGTTTGCCGTCTTCCGACAGGGTCCAGACATCGTGCCATTTCGTGCCGTTCGCCTGGGTGGTGTCAACGGTGAGGACGTTCCCTTCCATCTTTCCGGTCGCCGTGGAGCCGGCCCAATAACCTTTGTCCATCGTGACGGTGCTCCCGTCGGTCGGGTACTTGCGAATCATGATCGTTTCCGGCCCGCCGTTGCGGCCGGGTATATGCTCGGTCATCACGACCACTTTGCCATCGAACGCCAGATCACGGGTCATGGTCGGGGTGCCGGGATCGCTCTTCCATGAGCCTACGAAGCCTTCCGGGCCGGCGGCCAACAGGATCCCCGCGGCAGCCAGCAACAAGGCCGGATAAATCACTTTCTTCATACCTTCTCCTTCGGGCCGTCTGCTTCGGGCCAGCCTTATTTGTATATCACAGTGTCCGCTCACTTCCCGCAACCCTGCCGCGTCTTCTCGATGTCGTCGAATAAACGCGCCGCGCCGGTTCCTTCCAGAGTGGCCATTTCATGGCTCTGGCCCTTCTCCACGGTGAAGCGCACGGTGATACCCCTGGCGCGAAACTGCGCCGCCTGCGGCTCCATCCGCTCGCGCCAGTCCGTATCCAACTCGCCCACATACATGTTGATGCACAACTTCGCCAACGCATCCATGCGCGCCGGTGTCGCATCGTGCAGATAGCCCGGAAGCCCGGTCACCGACAGGAAGTATTGCGGCCAGCTCGCCGCGATGTGAAACGCGCTTAGGCCCCCATTCGACATACCCGCAATATGGAATTTGTTGCCGCGAATCTTGTACTCGGCCAGCATCCTGTCCAGGAACTCGGGGAAAATACGCGCGCCTTCTTCGATAAACAAACGGCCGTTGGGCGCGGCCGGTATGAAGACGATATAGCCACGCCGCTGCGCTTCGGGCTGCCAGTTCCGCACCAAAGTGAGCATCACCATATCCAGTCCCTGGCCGCCCGGAGGAAAGGCCAGTATCGCCGGATAAGCCTTGGCGGCATCGTAGTTCTTCGGCAGCACGACCTTATAGCTGACGGTCATGCCCGCGATATCGATGGTCTTATCGAAAGCCTTGCCGTCCATGCTCGCGGCGCATACGAGCAAAGCCGCGACGGTCGCGGCTCTCACAACCCGGCCGGATCCGAAGGTGTTGACCATAGTCGTGCTCATTGCCGGGCAGTGTACCATTTGATTCTCCTATTGTGGGGCCGGCGCTTCGGCGCTGCAGCCGCCTTTCCGGACAGTCTGGAGTCCATGCAAATCCGCGGGTTCGATGGTGGTTTCGATTGCTTCAGGGCCGCTCGGAAGCCCGGCGGCAGGCCCGAAGGCCTGACTCCGTATGGCGGCGAGCCGCAAACAGAATTGGCGTTTTCCCGGGTGTAGGTTGAATGAAGGTTCCGATTTCAAAGACCTGCACAGGAGGAACGCCATGCAACAGTTTATCTCTCGTTTTCAGGACCGGATTCAGGGGGTAGTCTCGGGTTTCGACCGCGTGCTGTTTCGCGGGACCTTGCGCAACCTGGGCTTTGCTTACGGAATGGAGGT
>JASHSD010001024.1 GCA_030036985.1 Bryobacteraceae bacterium | reverse complement strand
CGCCCAGCACGATGGAACGCTACATCGACGCCGCGCATAAGATCAGCCGCTTCGTGGTGGGCGACCCGAAGATGCCCGTGCTCGTGAACGTCTACAAGATGGACCCCGAGCAGCCGCAGGACGAGCGCGTCGACGAGCTTCCGTACGGCACGCGCGGCGGCCTGGCCATTAACAGCGATTTCCCGGTTGACGGCACGTATGTGGTGAAAGTCGACATGGCAGGCGCGATTCGCGATCCGCAGCAGTTGGACATCCTCGTAGATGGCGCGCGGGCCGATGGGGCTGATCTGGGTGCCGGGGCCGATCTGGGTAAAGGGAAGCGGGCTTCGGGTCAGCTTCAGTTCCGGATCCCTATCAACGCAGGCCATCACGTGCTGGGGGTGACATTCGCCGAACACACCCAGGCATTCGATGAATCGACGCTTCGCCCGCGCATGCGCAGCCGCGGTACGCTGCCTGCAATCGCCGAAGTTACATTGCTGGGGCCTTACGACGTGAGTGGTCCGGGGCAATCGGCAAGCCGAGCACGTGTGTTTGTTTGCGCGGATGCGACGGACGAATGCGCGCGGCGCATCTTAACCACTCTGGTCCATCGCGCTTACCGCCGTCCGGCCACGGACGCCGACATCGCGGAACTGATGCCGTTCTACCAGGACGGAAAAGCGAAAGGGAGCTTCGATCTCGGTATCGGGATGGCGCTGGAGCGGCTGCTGGTAAGCCCTCAGTTCCTCTTCCGCATCGAACACGAGCCGGCGGGTTTGAGACCAGGCGCCGCGAATTCGCGCACCACATGGCGCGTGAGCGATTCGGAGCTGGCATCGCGGCTTTCGTTCTTTTTGTGGAGCAGTATCCCGGATGACCGGCTTCTCCATCTCGCCGAACAAAACAAGCTGCACCAACCCGACATTCTCGAAGCGGAGGTGCGGCGAATGCTCGCCGATCCGCGGTCGGAAGCTCTGGTTACCAATTTCGGGGCGCAATGGCTGTACCTGCGCGATATTGAATCGAAACAGCCGGACGAGATCCTGTTTCCGGAGTTCGATCAGACTTTGCGGGAAGCGATGCGGCAGGAGACCGAATTATTCCTTTCGAGCGTGTTTCGCGAAAATCGCAGCATTCTGGAACTGCTTTCGGCGAACTACACGTTCCTGAACGATCGCCTGGCGCAGCACTACGGCATTCCGGGCATTCGCGGCAGCTACTTCCGGCGTTACACGTTTCCGCCGGACAGTCCTCGCGGCGGACTTTTGGGACAGGGAAGCTTCCTGACGATCACGTCCTATTCGAACCGGACTTCGCCGGTGCTGCGCGGGAAATGGGTTCTGCAGAATCTGCTGGCATCACCGCCGCCGGCGCCTCCGCCCAACGTGCCGTCGCTCAAGACCGCGGGCAAGGAACCGGGCACAACGCTGACGATGCGGGAGGCCATGACGGCCCACCGCGCGAATCCGGTGTGCGCCGGATGCCACGCGCGCATGGATCCCATCGGCTTCGCCATGGAGAGCTTCGACGCCGACGGCAAATACCGGACGCAGGATAACGGGAATCCGATCGACGTCTCCGGCGTACTGCCCGACGGCAGGAAGTTCGAAGGTGTTGCAGGCTTGAAGAAAGAGCTGTTGCGGAACCCGGACCAGTTCGTCTCCGCGGCGGCGGAAAATCTGCTGATGTATGCGCTGGGCCGCAACGTTCAGTATTATGATGAGCCTTCGATCCGGCGAATTGTGCGGGTAGCTGCGGCGAAAAATTATACGTTCCGGACCCTGGTCGAAGAAGTTGTCAAAACTCCGGCGTTTCAGATGAGGGAGGCCAACTGATGTACATCACGCGGAAAGCATTGCGCAGGCGGACATTCCTGCGCGGCATGGGAGCGGCGGTCGCGTTGCCGATGCTCGACGCCATGGTCCCCGCGCTTTCGGCCGCGAGCACGACCTCAACTGGGGCTCCGCCGCGTCTCGGCTTCATCTACATCGCGAACGGTGTGATTCAGAAGAACTGGAATCCCGCGACGACGGGCCCCGGCTTCGAATTCAGTCCGACGCTGAAGCCTCTGGCGAACGTACGCGATTCGATCACGGTGTTATCGGGTCTCGCGCATCAACAGGCCGATACATTCGGCGACGGCACCGGGGACCATCCGCGCGCGTCCGCGGCGTGGCTGACGGGTGTCCACGCCTATGACCGCACGCAGCCCGGCGCGGTAGTCAAGCTGGCTACAACGGCCGATCAACTCGCCGCAAACCACATCGGCAAGACCACCCGCATCTCATCGCTCGAATTGACCGTCGATTTTCCGACGCAGGGCGCCTGCGATTCGGGGGACTGCTTTTACGTCAACACCGTTTCGTGGCGGAATGAAACGACGCCGAATCCGGCGGAGACCAATCCGCGCGTGGTGTTCGAGCGGTTGTTCGGCGATGGCGGCGACGCAACGGCCAGGCAGGAACGCACACGCGATACCGGCAGCATTCTGGACTCGGTGCTGCATGAAGTGGGACGCGTTTCGAAGGATCTCGGGCCGGGCGATCGCACGAAGCTCAATGAGTATCTGGACTCGATTCGGGAGATCGAACAGCGCATCAAAAATCCGGTGTCGAAATCGGCGCAGTCGATCGACCTGATCGAGCGGCCGGTGGACATTCCGGAGAGTTTCGACGAATACACGAAGCTGATGTTCGATCTGCAGACGCTGGCCTTTCGCGCCGATCTCACGCGCGTGTTCAGCATGATTCTGTCGCGGGAACTGAGTTCGCGGACGTTCGCCTTCATCGGCGTGCCCGATCAGCACCACGCGGTGTCGCATCACCGCAACGATCCCGACCTGATTGCGAAGAAGGCGAAGATCGATCTCTATCAGGTTCAGTTGCTGGCGTATTTTCTGGAGAAACTTCAGGCAGCGCAGGATGGGGACGGGACGCTGCTCGATCACTCGCTGATCCTCTGCGGCAGCGGCATGGGGGACGGCAATCTGCATCGCCATTTCGATCTGCCCTGCGTGCTTGCGGGGTGCCTGAACGGGAGCGTTCCGGGCGGCAGGCATATCAATTATCCGGATAAGACGCCGATGAGCAATCTGCTCGTCAGCCTTCTCGACAAGATTGGTCTGCCGACCGAAAAGCTTGGCGACAGCACCGGGCGTCTCGCTCCGGACCCGCTCAATCTGGCGTAGCACCAAACAAAATGGATCCGTGCTGAGCCGCGACCGCGAGGGAGCGGTCGCCTGGACTCAGGACAAGCCGGAAACGAAGACCGCGATCGAGCCATAGCCATCGAGAGTGCTTCCGCGTCGCGCCCAGCGCACCTCGTTCCCGTGGTTCAGAATCAACCCTGCGCACCGCTCCCTTGCGGTCGCGGCTCAGTATGGTCGCGGCTCAGCACGGCGTATTCGCGCACCCGGAGCAAAACGCCGCAGACGACGCCCGCGCTCATGTGGCATATGATGGAACCGACATGCGAATTTGTTACGCCCTTCTACTGACTGCGGCGGGACTGTTTGCGCAGTCGAAGGCTCCAAACCCCACCATCGACTGGCCGCTGTACAATCACGATCCCGCAAGCACGCGGTACTCACCGCTGAAGCAGATCGATACGAAGAACGCCGCCACGCTGAAAGAAGCGTGGACGTTCACTGTCGCTCCGCCACCGCCCTCCGCCGCCGCTCCCGCGCGCGGACGTGGACGAGGCCGCGGTGGCGCCGCGGGGGTCGGCAACGAGGTCACGCCGATCGTGGTCGACGGTGTGATGTACGTGCCGGCGGGAAATCTTGTGGTTGCAATCAATGCCGATGACGGCAAGGAAGTGTGGCGATATCAGTTGCCCCGCGGCCAGGCGTCGTCGCGAGGCGTCGCTTACTGGCCTGGCGATAAGGAGAATCCGCCGCGCATCGTCTTCACCTCCGGCAACAATTTGGTAGCGTTGAACGCCAACACCGGGAAGCTCGATCCGGGCTTCGGCAAGGAAGGCATGGTCGATATGGTTATCGGCTATGGCGGCGTGCCGACGATTTTCAAAAACCTCGTGATGGTTGGGGCCAACTCGCTCGAAAATCCCGTTGGACCCGCCGCCAACACCCGCGCTTTCGATGCCCGCACCGGCGCGAAGCTGTGGGAATTCCACGACGTGGCGCAGCCTGGCGAACCGGGTCACGACACGTGGCTCAACGACGGCTGGAAGGATCGCGCCGGCACGAACGTCTGGGGCTTTCAGATGACGGTGGACGATCAGCGCGGCATTCTCTACATCCCCATTGATGGCCCCGCGTCGAACTATTACGGCGGCGATCGGCCGGGCAACAATCTCTATGGCAATTCCATCGTTGCCGTCGATGCGAACACCGGAAAATACCTGTGGCATTTCCAGACCGTTCATCACGATCTGTGGGATTACGACAACCCGCCCGCGCCGGTGCTGATGGACGTCAGCATCAAAGAGGGCCCGATGAAGGGTAAGAAGGTTCCCGTCATCGCGCAGATCGGCAAGACGGGCTGGATGTATATTCT
>JASHSD010000090.1 GCA_030036985.1 Bryobacteraceae bacterium | reverse complement strand
GCATGCAGGCCTTCGGCTGAAAGGGCATGGATCCCGCCGCCGCCGCCGTCGCCACCGTGCCGTCGATCGGCCCCGTCATCGGCGGTCCGCCCCAGACCTGATAGCCCTTGTCGGAATCCGACGCCGTGATGCCCCACAAATTGTCGCTGTAATCCGGGAATTGTGGCGATAAATCCAGACAAAAACGCCGATGAACGTCGGTCGCCAAAGCTGAATTACTGAAATAATCCGCGTATTTATCCCGTTTTTGTCGAAAATCGAACCATGCCTGCGAATACTGATGTACGAACAACGGCGCGAACGACCCGATGTACCGTATGCCGTCGAAAGAGAACGTCGTGCGTTTCCATACGTCCCAGGTGTCGGCGGGCAGGGGATGCGTGGACGATCCCAGTCCCAGCAGATACATCATCATCAGCTCGCTGTAGAGATCCCAGTGATACGGAAGGAACCCGTATTCGGGTGTCCACCCGTGCGGGAGCAGCGGCGTGTCTTCCGAAAGCCACTCCCACTCCACCCGGTCGAAGATCTGGGTGGCGAAGCGGGTAATCTCCGCGTCCTGAAAAAAATGCGCCTTGCAGGTCAGGACGCCGCACAGAAGGATCGCCGTGTCCACCGACGACACTTCCGAATCCAGCACACGTTCTCCCGTGTCGATGTTGACCCAATGGAAGAAGAAGCCGCGGTGGTTCGGCTGCCAGTTGGCAAGCGAGCGCAGGGTTGTGGCCACGCGATCCCGCGCCTCGCTATAAGGCAGAAAATTCCGCTGTTGCCCGATGCACATCGCAGTCAGGCCGAAGCCCGTGGCGGCAATGCTGGCCAGCACCCTGTTTTCGCGTTTGTGCACGTTGGCGCGGTCTCTGACCAGCCCCGTCACCGGCCCCGACTGTTCCCGGAAGAACTGCAGATTGGCGTATTCCAGATCGTTCAGAAAGCTGTCCTCGTCCGGAGAGAACCCGGAATTCATCGGAAGGAACGCCGGACCCTTCGGTTTGGCTGCGATCGCGCAGCCCGCCGCCAGAAGCTGTGCGAGCATGGCGCGGCGTGAAATTCTCATCACCGCCTTGAGCGCGCTTCCGTCCAACGTGCGCTTTGGAACACGGTTTGCTCCGAAGCCTGCACGCCTGTCGAACTCGTTCATAAGAGGTTTGTCGTTTCACCGTCGAGCTTGGTTGCCACCGCTGCCTTGATGTTGGCGGCTGTCGCTGTGATCGCGTACGCCGTAAAGAACCGCACCGTCACCCTGCGCGGAGCCGTGATCCGCAAGAGCGACGACCCTATGCGCCAAAACCCGATCGCCGGCGCGATCGTCACGGCAACCGACGGTTTTCTGGTGGTGAAGACCAGATCCGATTCCACCGGAGCGTTCGTGGCGGCAATTCGCCATTCTGTCCTGAGCCGGCATCCTCTTACGCTGGATTTCAAACATAGCGAATACCAGCCATTTCATCTTTTCGATCCCCGCGGCAACCAACTTTACGTGATCGCCATGACGCCCCTGCCTCTGCCGCCGCCGCCCGCTCCGGGCCAGCCGCCGGTCCGCATCGGCAACGTCTCTGTGCGTTACACCCTGAAAACGGAAACTGTGGTGGATGTCGGCAGCGGAGTCAAGACATTTCAGATCGTGAATCGGGGCGACGTTCCGTGCAACCGCCGGCGCCCCTGTTCCCCGGACGGCAAATGGAAAGCCGCCATTGGTACGGTTTCGCTCGATGCCGGTCCGCAGAACGAGTTTCGCGACGGGCGGGTGTCGTGTATTGCCGGGCCCTGCCCGTTCACGAAGATTCAGCATGACAAATTTTCCCAGGGCGGCCGCATAATTGGAGTGAGCGTGCTCGATTGGTCGGATACGACGACGTTCCTGCTACAGGCCGAGGCGGTTCGTCACGTCACCAGCGATGCCACGCAGCGGTCCTACCCCGTGCTCTTCGACCGTACGATGAATTTTTCGCTGCCCGCCTCCGCGGAAGGCACCTGCATCGAAGCCGATGTCGATGGCATGCCCATCGTGTTCCCGATCGTTCCGAACCTGTCTCTAACTTGGGCGAATTGCGAAACGCAGGCCGAACCGGAGAACAACAAGCTGTTTCGTTGTGAACTGAAACCCGGTTACGCCTTCCGATAATGTGGCGCAGACGCTCGTGTCTGCGCTCATGCCGAGAACCCGGTGTTCTGTGTTCTTTCTACCACTGGTCTACTGTGTGCAGCTAAAGCCAATCCCGTGAACCCCAGAAAGGCACCTGATCGAAGTGGCGATACAGAGCCCGTCCAACAACTGTATACTTCATAACCAATTTGGGCCCGAATCTCTTTCGGAAACGGGGGGCTCTATGTACGATGGACCGTGTGCGATTTGTTACGGAACT
This sequence comes from Bryobacteraceae bacterium, assembly GCA_030036985.1. Taxonomy (GTDB): domain Bacteria; phylum Acidobacteriota; class Terriglobia; order Bryobacterales; family Bryobacteraceae; genus BOG-234. Next base: position 2,161 of record JASHSD010000090.1, on the reverse strand, counting down.
TATCGCACCCCTGATTTTGTACGGTTGATCAAACGGTTGATCAAGAGGAGCATTTCATGACCGCAACCGCGCACGCAGTCTTTAGAATCTTCCTCGCCGAAGACAACCCGGCCGATGTGTTTCTGATCGAACGCGCCCTCAAGGAACACAACATCGCCTTCGACATCGAGGTTGCCGAAAACGGAAAGCAGGCTCTGTCTTTCCTTCGGCGTCTCGACGGATCCATAGCCGAATCTGCGCCGTCGCTGATTGTGCTGGATTTAAACCTGCCGCAGCATGACGGAGCCGAGATCCTGCAGCGCATCCGGCAGACGAGCGTTCTGTCATCGGTGCCGGTGGTGGTTCTGACCTCGTCCGACTCGCCTCGGGATCAGCACACGGCGCTCCAGTCCGGCGCCAGCCGCTATATCCGAAAGCCCTCGAACCTGCAGGAATTCATGGCCATCGGAGCCGCTCTGAAAGAGTTGCTTGCGGGCACGGCTCCCGGTTCATAAGTCCTGGTCATGTCGGGCTGTAGCGAAAAGGAGATTGGCGCATGAGAACCACCACAACCGCCGAAACAATCGACACCAGTCTATTGCTGACCACGTTGATCGCATTCAGAGACGGCGATTTCAACGTCCGCATGCCGGTCGATCGGACCGGTATCGCCGGGAAAATCAACGACACACTCAACGAAATCTTTCGCCTCAACGCGCACACTGCGAGTGAGTTTGCGCGCATCAGCAACGCCGTCGGCAAGGAAGGCAAGATCACGCAGCGGGCGTCTCTCGGTGCCGGTACGGGCGCGTGGTCGGCGTGCATTAATTCGGTGAACAGCCTGATCGGCGACCTCGTCCAACCCTCCACCGAAGTCGCGCGCGTCATCGGCGCTGTGGCCAAAGGCGACCTCTCGCAAACCATGGCGATCGAAGTCGACGACCGGCCGCTGAAGGGCGAGTTCCTCCACACCGCCCGCGTCGTGAATACCATGGTTGACCAGCTTAACTCCTTCGCCTCGGAGGTCACCCGCGTAGCCCGCGAAGTCGGCACCGACGGCCGCCTGGGGGGTCAGGCGGACGTAAAAGGCGTAGCAGGGACGTGGAAAGATCTCACGGAATCCGTCAACTCCATGGCGTCAAACCTCACCAATCAGGTTCGTAACATCGCCGGTGTGACCACCGCCGTGGCCCGCGGCGACCTGACCACTAAGATCACCGTCGACGCCCGCGGCGAAATTCTCGAACTCAAAAACACCATCAACACGATGGTCGATCAGCTCAGCTCCTTCGCTTCGGAAGTCACCCGCGTGGCCCGCGAAGTCGGCACCGAAGGCGAGCTCGGCGGCCAGGCCGAAGTGAAAGGCGTCGCCGGCGTCTGGAAAGATCTCACCGACTCGGTCAACTCCATGGCCGGCAACCTCACGGCCCAGGTTCGCAACATCGCCGAAGTCACCACTGCCGTGGCGAACGGCGATCTCTCCCGCAAGATCACCGTCGACGTCCGCGGCGAAATTCTCGAACTCAAGAACACCATCAACACGATGGTCGATCAGCTCAACGGCTTCGCGTCCGAAGTGACGCGCGTGGCCCGCGAGGTCGGCACCGAGGGCATCCTTGGCGGCCAGGCCGATGTGCGCGGCGTCGGCGGCGTGTGGAAAGATCTCACCGATTCGGTCAACTCCATGGCCGGCAACCTCACCGGGCAGGTTCGCAACATCGCCGAAGTCACCACCGCTGTCGCGAATGGCGACCTCTCGCGCAAAATCACCGTGCCGGTGCGCGGCGAAATTCTCGAGCTCAAAGACACCATCAACACCATGGTGGATCAGCTCAGCTCGTTCGCATCTGAAGTCACGCGCGTGGCGCGCGAAGTCGGCACGGAAGGCAAGCTCGGCGGTCAGGCTGACGTGAAGGGCGTCGCGGGCGTCTGGAAAGACCTCACCGAAAGCGTGAACTCCATGGCCGGCAACCTGACCAACCAGGTTCGCAACATCGCCGGCGTCACCACGGCTGTGGCCAAGGGTGACCTCTCAACCAAGATCACCGTGGATGCCCGCGGCGAAATTCAGGAGCTGAAGAACACCATCAACATCATGGTCGATCAGCTCAATTCGTTCGCGTCGGAGGTCACGCGCGTGGCGCGCGAAGTCGGCACCGAAGGCGCGCTCGGCGGACAGGCG
>JASHSD010001023.1 GCA_030036985.1 Bryobacteraceae bacterium | reverse complement strand
CCTTCACTTCCACTTCGTCGGCTTCGGGCAGCACCGCAACGGTGATGGCCGAAGTATGCACGCGCCCCTGCTGCTCGGTCGCCGGCACGCGCTGCACGCGATGCACGCCGCTTTCGTACTTCAGCTTGCTGTAAACCTTGTTGCCGCTGACCAGCGCCAGCACTTCCTTAAGCCCGCCGACCGACGATTCGCTCAATGAAGTGACTTCAACCTTCCAGCGCTGCGTTTCCGCATAGCGCGTGTACATGCGGAAGACCTCCGCCGCGAACAGACTGGCTTCGTCGCCACCAGTGCCCGCGCGGATTTCAAGAACCACGTCCTTCTCGTCCAGGGGATCCTTGGGCAGCAGGAGAACCTTGATATCCTCCTCGATCTGCGTCAACACCGGTTCCAGCCGCTCCACTTCGAGCGCGGCGAGTTCGCGCATATCGAGATCGGACTCGTCGAGCATGGCCTTGGCCTGCCCCAACTGATCGGCGGTTTCCTTGTACTCGCGATACTTCCCGACCACTTCCGAAAGGTCGCTGTGCGCCTTCGATACCTTGCGATACTGCTCGCCGTCGGCGATGACGGCCGGGTCGGCCATCTGCGCGGTCAGCTCTTCGAAATGCTTTTCCAGTTGATCGAGCTTGTTTGCGTAAATCATCAGGATCAGGCGATAACCAGTTCCCCGCCCTGCTTCTCTTCGAGCGCCATGGCCCCGCTCAGCGCATGGATGGCCACGGCCGCTTGCTCGTCCGACGGAGGCTGAGTGGTAATACGCTGCATCCACAAACCCGGCGCCGTCAGCCACGCCAGGACCGACCCTCGGCGTTTGGCCGCGAACCGGATCAGCTCGTAGCTCAACCCTGTGATCACCGGCAGATCCACGATTCGGATGATCAACTTGTCTGTTAACGTGGGCGCCGGAACAATCATGTAAACGATCATCGAAAGAAACAGGATCACGAACACGAAACTGGTGCCGCAGCGCGGATGCCACGTCACGAACTGCTGCGCGTTCTCGATCGTGACCGGCTTCCCGGATTCGTAATTGAACACCACCTTGTGCTCGGCCCCATGGAACTCGAAGACTCGTTGGATGTCCTTCGCGCGGGAGATCAGATACATGAAAGCCACGAAGATCGCCAGACGGATCACGCCGTCCACCGCGTTAAACAGGATCTGGCCCTTGAACGCCGGCTGCCAGTTGCTCAGATATTGGGTGAGTTTCAGGGGAACGAGCTTGTAAAGCAGGAGGAAGAACGCTACGGACAAGACGATCTGAACAGCCATCATCCATGACGAGATTTCGACCGGTTTTTCCGCTTTGCCGTCGTCGAGGGCCGCGTTGGCCGAGAACTTCAGCGCCCGCATGCCCAGCGCCATCGCCTGGCAAAGCGTGCCGATCCCGCGCAGCATTGGATATTTCAGCCAGGGGTGCTTCTCGGACATGCGCTCGACCGGCATCTCCTCGCTGACGATTTCGCCCGAGGGTTTGCGCACGGAGACGCAATAGCTGTGCGGGGCGCGCATCATCACGCCTTCCATGACCGCCTGTCCGCCGACCAGCGTCTCCTCGCCGCTTTCAAGTATGGGGAGCATCTGGACGTGCGCAAAGAGGCGAAAAAAAATGCGGAGGGACAAATCGATACCTCGAATCCTTGATCTTTCGGTCTTTCAAACCATTATACTTCGCGCGAGCCAGGCCACCGAAAATCGGTCGCTCACCGGCGTTTCCGCGCGGTTCGCCGATTCGAACTGGATCGCACCGCCGCCCGGAGCTACGATCCCTTACGTAAGGACGCAATCATGACCAACGCAATTTCCGAAAAAGCATACAAAGGCATGGGGATGGAAGGTTTCACCGCGCGCTGGTACGCCAAACTGACACTGAAGTCGCTCGATGAATTCAAAATGCTCGCCCGCCGCGTGGCCGCCGATGTCCCGCCGGGCAGCGCCGTGCTCGAAGTCGCTCCCGGGCCGGGTTATTTCGCCATCGAGCTGGCGAAACTCCTGGCGTACTCGATCACCGGCCTCGACATCAGCCGGAGTTTCGTCGAAATCGGGCGCGCCAACGCGGAGCGTGCCGGAGTCGCCGTCGATTTCCGCCAGGGCGATGTGGCGCATATGCCTTTCCCGGACGCATCGTTCGATTTCCTGCTTTGCCGCGCGGCTTTCAAGAACTTCACGCAGCCGCTGCGGGCGCTTCAGGAGATGTATCGCGTTCTTAAGCCAGGCGGACACGCACTCATCATCGATCTGCGGAAGGACGCAACCATGCAGTCGATCGGTGAAGCCGTCGACGCCATGCACATTGGCGGCGTCAACGCCTTCCTTACCCGCATGACGTTCCGTTTCATGCTGCTGAAGCGGGCGTATTCGCGGGCCGATTTCGAAGAAATGCTCAAACAGACCGGCTTCGGCCAAGCCGCCGAGGTTCGGCAGGATCTGATTGGTCTGGAACTGCGGCTGGAACGGAGGGCGTAATCTGGATTCAGGTTCAACCGCGAAGAAGCAAACGCCCGCAGTTAGTAGGGTCGATTGGTAATCCGCGGCCCGATTGGTAATCGG
>JASHSD010001022.1 GCA_030036985.1 Bryobacteraceae bacterium | reverse complement strand
AAAATCGAAAACGTCATCGCCGGCAGCGGTTCGGAAGGCATCATGGCGAACATTGTCCGCACCTTCCTGCTCGACGACGATGAAGTCCTCACCACCGAATCCGCTTTCATCGGCTTTCGCCTGCTCGCCCAATCCCGGGGCGTCTGCTATCGCACTGTGCCTTACAAGGACTGGCGCTACGATCTTCCCGCACTGGCCAATGCGATCTCCGAAAAAACCAAGATCGTCTATCTCGCGAATCCAAACAATCCGACCGGAACCATCTTCACGCGCCTCGAATTCGACGAGTTCTACCGCCACGTTCCCGAGCGCGTTCTCATCATCCTCGACGAGGCTTATTTCGAATACGCCAAGCACAACCCGCGCTATCCGGATTCGATGCACTACCGCTACGACAACGTGATCACGCTGCGGACTTTCTCGAAAATCTACGGCCTTGCCGGCGTACGCATCGGCTGCGGTTTCGCCCACGAAGAGTTGATCCGCAATCTGCTTAAAGTGAAGCTGCCGTTCGAGCCCGGCGCGTTGGCCCAGGCCGCGGGCATCGGCGCGCTCGCGGACCAGGAATTCGTCTATCGTTCACTTGAGGAAAACGTCCGCGGTCTGCATTTGTTCACGGAATCGTTCGCGGAGATGGGCATCGAAGTCGTGCCTTCGGAAGCGAATTTCGTGATGCTGCCGTTTGCGGATCCCGCAAGCGCGGCCGCGGTCGTCGAAAACATGCTGCGCCAGGGGGTCATCGTAAGACCTTTGCGGTCTTTCGGACTGCCGCAATGCGTCCGTATTTCGACCGGAACCCAGGCCGAAAACGAACGCTGCGTCGAAGCTATGCGCAATGCGATCCGGAGCCGCTGAGGAAGCTCTCGATATCGTGCTCGCTCAATACGGGCTCGCCTGGCGCCACGTTATCCAGCCTGCCTTCGCGCATCCATTTTTCCAGCTGATCCACCAGGCTGAACAGATGATCGAAGGAATCCACGATGAACAGCAGCGGCTGATAATGATTGATTTCGAAACCCTGGTTGATTGTCCATTCGAGCTGCAGCGGATACCGCTGCACTTCGGGTGAATCGATCGAGTGCTCGATCTCGCCGAACGAGCTCAGCAGACCCCTGCCGTAGACTTTCAGCCCCTGCTTCGACCGCATCAATCCGAACTCAATGGTGAACCAGAAAAATCGCGCCATCGCCCGGATGATGTTCGTGAGCCGGTGAACGTCGCGCGCATTTCCCGCGATCTCTACCGCCGTATGCGCGCATTCACCGAAGCGCACGAGAGTCTCGGCGAACGCCGGATCGGTATGCATCGGCACATGTCCGGCTACGTCGTGAAAGATATCCGGCTCGGGCAGGTAATCGAGCTTGTCCGGCGGACGAATGGTGATGGTAGTGGGAAACGAACGGTTGCGCAGGCAGTCGAAGAACAGGAACGCCGGGATATACCCGCTCACGGCCTTCGCCTGAAAACCGGTGAGCGGCCGCAGAAACCGATTCACGTCTTCGAGCCGCGGAATATGCTGCGGATCCAGACACAGCGCGTGGATGCCTTCAAGGTAATGGCTGTTCGCATACCGATCCCATCGCGGAAGCATGCGCGCGAACAACCGCCGCCACGCCTCCTGATCGGCTTCGGTATAGAGATCGTAATTCTGTTGGATGAAAGGCGACTCGACGATGGCGCTTTGCCGAGGCACAAGGTGCTCCCGCTTCTATTTTAAAACGTGGCGCAGACACTCGTGCCTGCCGGGCCGGGACTCATCACCCGTCGCAGAATAACCGGTTCAACCACTCCCTTGCGGTCGTGGCTCAGAAGCCCGTTCCGAGCCGCGCGCGGAAGCAAGCGGTTTCTCGCAAACGGATTGGTTATAACGTTCGGCGATTCCGACATGGTTTCAATATCGCCCGGAATCGAGACGATCGCTTTTATCAGCTTCCGCAACCGCTCGGTTTTCGTGAAGGCGATCCTCACGCATAAGCAATGCGACCAGGGAGAATGGAAGAAATGATTACTTTCGAACCCATCCCTCCGAGGCAGAGAACGATGCAGCCGGCGCCATCGTCGAGGCGTTGATGGCCAAAGGCGACGATGGCCGTTCCCGCGAAGAAGACGCTATGCTTGAGCTCCTGATGGATCTGATCGGGAACTATGAGGCGCGGTCGCATGAACCGTTCCCAGAAAGGAGATCCGGTGGAGACGCTGAAAGCTCTGATGGAATCAAACGGGCTTCGACCCGCGGACCTGGCCCCGATCATCGGTTCACGCGGACGCGTCTCCGACATCCTGGCCGGCCGCCGGGCGATCAGCAGGGAACAGGCGAAACGTCTGGGTCAACGATTCGGCGTTTCCCCAGCTGCATTTCTCTGACGCGGTTTTCCGGGAACAAGTGCATTGTCGGTGGCGTCAATCTCACAGGATGCTTTCACGGCCGAGGCTGTGCCTTTGCGCGTTGTGCCTCGTGGTAATGGCCGGGGCTGCCTGGCTCTTTCGAAATCCCGCTCCGAATGCCGCGTGCGAGTGGCCGAAAGCGTCCTCTGCGCGCGGAATCAGCCGGGAAGCGGAGTTGGCGGAGAACCTCGCGATTCGCTTCGCAGATGCACATGTCGGTCCAGGTTCGGGCCATTTTGAAGGAATGGCAGCCTACGGGCAGGTAAGAGATGCCTGCATGGCAAAGCTGTTCGGATTCATCGGCACAAGCCGCGGAGTTGCCGTTGATCGGGTTCGTGAGTCGCTGGACCATCGCCCTCTTGCGTTCGACATTGTAGTGATGCTGACCTTCGCTTTCTTCTACGTTGTCGGAACGGAGCGGCTTAGCGAGAACGTCGTCCGTCGATATCCTGCCGGGGACGGGTGGATGGAACCGGCCGTGCTGACCACGTTTATCGCACTGGCGTGGAGCGCGTCGGGAGTCATGGTGGGCGACCAATGGGCGGCCACATGGGAGAATCTTCGTCTTGATACCGGCCATCTGAGCTACCGGGAAGCGGGTCTTCCGTGGATCCAACACCATACAGCGCTGTTTCTGATCGGCGTGATTCTGGTGGCGCTCATGTTCGCGGTGCGGTATTTGGAACCAATCAACCTTCGGCGCAGATCGTTATAACAGCTGCATCCCCGAATCGACAAACAAAATATTCCCGGTCAGGCCCCGGCTCAGATCGCTGGCGAGAAACACGGCGGCGTCGCCCACCTCGGCCGCTTCAGTCGCATGGCGCAAAGGCGAGCGCTCCTTCATCGCGTCGAGCATGGTCGATAGATCCTTCACCGCCCGCGCCGACGCCGTTTTCACCGCGCCCGCTGAAATCGCGTTCACGCGAATCCGCAGCGGTCCCAGATCCCGCGCCAGATACCGCATCGACGCTTCAAGCGAAGCCTTCGCCACGCCCATCACGTTGTAGTTCGGAACCGCGCGCGTCGACCCGATGAACGTCAGCGTCATGATCGACCCGCCATTTGTCATCAGCGGCGCCACCGCGCGCGACATCGCGACCAGCGAATACGCACTCACGTTCTGCGCCAGCAGAAAGCCCTCGCGCGAGGTGTCCGCGAACGACCCGCTCAGCTCCTCGCGATTCGCGAACGCCAGCGAATGCACCAGCACATCGATCGGCCTGCCCAGTTCACGCAGGCTTTCCGTCAGCCCCGCGATCTCCTCGTCGCGCGTGACATCGCAAGGCAGCATCTTCGCGATCGGCAGACTGCCCGCCATCGACAGCACCGTCTCCTTCTGCTTCTCGTTGAGGTAGGTCAGCACGATCGTCGCGCCCTCGCGCGCAAACGACTCCGCGATGGCGAACGCCAGGCTCCACTTGTTCGCGACGCCGGCGATCACCGCCGTCTTTCCTTCGAGCAGTTTCGACATGAATCAAACATCGTACCCCGGCCGCGGCGCCGTAACCCGCCCGCGGCGCTAACATCGAAGTCTGCGCCGTATTCTCCTTCTCATCGTCATCCTGATCGTCTACGGATCGCTTTATCCGTGGCATTTTGTACCCAAACATATTGCCGGCAATCCGCTGAGCGTCCTGCTGCACGCCCGACCCGTTCGCCTTTCCCGTTTCCTTTTCCGCGACGTTGTCGTCAACCTCGCTCTCTACATTCCCCTCGGCTTTGCCGCCCACCTGGTCCTTCGCCGGAGCCGCCTGCCGTTGCTGGGCTTGTACGGACCCGTTCTGCTCGGCCTTTGCCTCTCGGCCTCGATGGAAATGGCCCAGCTCTACACGCCCACGCGCGATACCAGCCTGCTCGATCTGACCACCAATGTGATCGGCTCCGCGCTCGGCGTCGTATTGGCGATTGCGTTTGAGCGCATTGCCTGGCCGTGGCGAATCACGCCCCGTGAAGCCGTTGTCGATCAGAGCGCGCTGATGCTCGTGTTCTGCTGGGCGGCGTGGCAGCTCTTCCCGTTTTTTCCCGTGCTTGGCATCTATGCGCCGACACGCAAGATTCTGAGTCTCGCAACTGGGCCGCTGTTTTCGCCCATGTCGTTCGTTTCCGCAGCCGCGGTTTGGTATGCGCTCGGGTTGCTGCTCACGCGGATCGGCGTTCGGAATCCCGGCAAATGGCTGGCGTACTCGGTTCTGGCCGTGCCGCTGCAGCTCTTCATCGCCGGCCGCGCGCCCACGCCATCCGATTTCCTCGGCGCGGTCGCCGGGTGCCTACTCTTCGCGGCGCGCTCCCGCTCCAAAGCGGTCGCGGCAACGGAGGCATGGGCCTTCCTCGGCGTGGTCGTCCTTCGCGGCCTTTCGCCGTTCCGATTCGCCCCAGCGGCGACGGCCTTCAACTGGATTCCGTTCAGCGCCCTGCTCGAAACCGAATGGCAGTATGCGGTGCAGGTTCTGCTGGAAAAAATCTTCTACTACACCGTCGCGATCTGGCTGCTGCGCGCGTCGGGAGTGCGTCTGTGGCGCGCCGTCGCAATCGTATCCGCGTCGCTGGCCGCTATCGAAGCCCTGCAGATCCACCTGCCCGCCAGGACCGCCGAGATCACCGACCCCATCCTCGCCATCCTCATGGCCTTCGTTCTCTTCATCCTTTCCCGCGAAACAGGAAAACGATTTCGATCAGCAGAATAATCACAACGACCACTTCCAGAAAGAACCCGCGGCCCCGCTCGAAGCGGTCCACCATCAGCTCGTAAAGCTCGCCCGCCGTGCGCAGTTTCTGATCCACCAGGTTGCGGTAATCGGGCACGCCCACGCGCGCCGCCGTCAGCCGGTACATGCGCGCATAGAACATGTCGCTGAGGAATTTGATCGACGTCTCCATGCGCTCGGCGATCTCGATCACGTCGAGCCGAATGGTATTCAGGCGCTCGGCTTCGCCCGCCAGACCCCATCGCCGCCACATGCCTGTGCCGCGGTCGATCGACCGATAGACGCCGCCCAGAACGCCGGTGAGCAGCTCGTCATAATGGCGGAACTCCAGCAGTTGCGCATTCGCATACTCGAGCAGCTGTAGCGTGGGTCCGGCCGCCGCCGCGCTGTCGAACACGAACGCCGCCGACCACCCCACCACCAGGAGATCGTTCGGATAATAAGACGCGCTGGCCGCCAGGATCTCTTTCACTTCTCCTTCGGAGAGCGGCCGATTCTCGCCGCGCACGATCTCCGCGATCTCGCGCCCGTGCCGCGAGATCAATTCCGTGGCGCTGTCTTCCGGGCCTTCCGGAAAAACCGTAACGATGACGTAATCTTCGCTGAGCCAGTTTCCGTACGGCTTCACCAGCGCGCCGTCCGCCTTCGCCAGCCGCCCTTTCAGCAGATCCCGCGCGCGCTGCTCGACCGACGCATCGGACAACACGCCCGCCGAACGCTCGACCAGTTCCGGCCAATCGAGCGCGAATGGCTGATCCATTTCGATGCTGACGACGCCGTAGTCGTAATATTTGGCTCGCGCCTCAAAGCTGTCGACCAGCAGCGGCTGGACCACCGGAGGCCGCTCGAACCGCACATAATCGGGCGCGGGTTTGGAGAAAGCCGGCGTGCGCGTGGGTTCGGCGATGCCGAGTTCGGCCCGCAACTGGTCGAGCCGGATCTCATCGGCAACATCGAACAACACCAGTTGCCGGATCAATCCGCGCATAGCGCCGCCGATACGTAGCTCAGGACACCGATCGCCATCCCCAAACCAAATACTCCCCAGTGGAAAGCGTTCGGCGATCCTCCGGCGAGCGTGTTCCGGTAATCCAGCGTGAAAGACACGATAATAATCAAAGCGCCCAACACTATGCCGCCGATGTTCCAGGCACGCATCTTCACCGGTCTGCCCGCCGCCTCGCGTATCAGGCTCGAGGCGCCGGCAACAATCATCGCAAGGGAAACCAGCACTGGCGCGATCACCGGACCCACCCACGGCAGCGGAATGAGAAAGAGGATGTCCCAAGTCAGTAATGACGCCGGCCATCCGATCAGAAATTTCAGGCAGATATAGAAGACCATGTCCCAAATGCCGAATACGATGGCGAACGCGGCCGTCCATTGCCGGCCATTGCGGGAGACCGCGAGAGCAATCGAAGCCAGCATGA
>JASHSD010001021.1 GCA_030036985.1 Bryobacteraceae bacterium | reverse complement strand
CATCAGGGCGAGTTGCGGCAGGTGGGCACGCCCGCGGAACTGCGCGCCAGCCTTCAGGCTACGCGCGTGGAGATCCATACGTCGAATCTGGCCGCGGCGCAGGACGAGCTGAACAAGTTCGCCGGACCGGATAAAGAGATTCTCGACGTGCAGCGCTTCGGCGACCGCCTCGATCTGCTGGCGCATCGCCCGGAAGAAGCCGAGCGCGTGGCGAACCAGGTGTTGAGCGGCATCGGCCTGAAGATCGACGAGGTTCGCCTCGACGAGCCGACGCTCGAAAACGCGTTCGTGGCGAGATTACGCGATCTCGGCCACGATATCCACAGCGATCCGTTTCCCGGCAGCCGCGATTATCGCTCCATGCACGGCGAGATCGCGATCGGGGCGAATAATCTGACCAAGCAGTTCGGCGCCTTCACGGCGGTGAAGAACGTCACGGCGCAGGTGCGTTATGGCGAGATCTACGGGCTGCTGGGCGCCAACGGGGCGGGGAAAACGACCACTATCAAGATGCTTTGCGGCCTGCTTCCGCCGACTTCCGGCGAAATGCAGCTGGCTGGCGAACGCGGCAGTCTGCGTTCTCAGAACGTGCGCCAGAAGATCGGCTACATGTCGCAGAAGTTTTCGCTGTACGACGATCTCTCCGTGGCCGAAAACCTCGAGTTCTTTGCCGGTGTATACGGGGTTCCGGAAAAAGAGCGGGCTGAAAAAAAGCGCTGGGTGATGTCGTTCTCGGGCCTCGAGGGCAAGGAAGATCAGTTGATCGGCGGTCTGCCGCAGGGATGGAAGCAGCGCGTGGCTTTCGGCGCGGCCATTTTGCATGAACCGAGCGTGCTGTTTCTGGATGAACCCACGTCCGGCGTGGACCCGCTGGCGCGCCGCGCGTTCTGGACCATGATCAACCGGCTCGCCGACACGGGGACGGCGATCCTTGTGACCACCCATTATCTGGAAGAAGCGGAGCAGTGCAATCGGCTCGGCTTCATGGTCGCGGGTGAGCTGGTGACGGAGGGCAGCCCCACGCGGATCAAGAGCGCGGAGACCGGGCATCTGCTGGAGTTCATCGTGGACCAGCCGCAGCGCGCGATGGATCTGCTGAAGAGCGATAACGAACGCTGGCGCGTATCGCTGTTCGGCGTGCGGCTGCACATCATCACGGAAGACGATCCGGAGACCGCGGAGCGCACGAATCGGCAGAAGCTGGAGGCGAATGGAATTCGCGTAATCGGCGTGCGCGAGGGGCGGTTTTCGCTGGAGGACGTGTTTATCAGCGTGGTGGAACGCGCGCGGCAGGAGGGGAAGGTTGCTGCGGAGGAGTAGAGGCTCCGCTTGCTTACGCGCGCGGCTCGGAAACAAGCGGCTCGGAAGCGTCACCGAGCCGTGACCGCGAGGGAGCGTTTTACCGATATGAGACGGATTCTGGCCCAGACCCGCAAAGAGATCACGCAGATTCTGCGCGACAAGATGGCGCTCGGCCTGGTCCTGTTTCTGCCGCTGATGCAGCTCATCCTGATGGGGTCGGCCATCTCGCTCGACATCGAGAACCTTCCGATCGCGGTTCAGGATCTCGACGACACCGCCGCCTCGCGCCAGTTCATCGACGCCTTCCGCGCGTCGGACACCTTCTATGTCGTCTCGTATCCCATCGACCGGCAGCCCGAATCGGCATTCACGTCGAATCTCGCCCGCGCGGCGCTGATTATCCCGAAACACTTCGGGCGCGACATCGCCCGCGGCGTACCCGCGCCGGTGCAGATGCTGATCGACGCCTCCGATTCGAACACCGCGAAACTCATCGCAGGCTACGCGGGCGAGATCACCCGCGCCTGGAACGCGAGCAACGGCAACGGAGAGGTTGCGCCCGTCGAGGCCGCCATGCGGTTCTGGTACAACCCGGGACGATCGTCGAAGAAATTCTACGGACCGGGAATCTTCGTGCTGGCGCTGTCGATTTTCCCGCCGTTGCTCGCCACGCTCGCCACAGCCAAGGAAGGCGAGCAGAAGACGATTCTGCAGGTATACGTATCGAGCATTTCGGCGCATGAGTACCTGCTGGGCAAGATCCTGACGTTCATGCTCGTGGCTTTCTGCGACTGCCTGATCCTGATGACGTTGCTGTTCACTTATTTCGGACTCAATTTCGCCGGAGACCCGACGCCTTTCATCGTGTCGATGGTTCTTTACGCATTCTGCGTGGCGGCGTTCGGAACGCTCATCGGCTGCGCCATCCCGAACCAGGCCGCGGCGATGCAGGCGGTCGCGATGGGAGGGTTTCTGCTGGTTTTCATGCTCTCGGGTCTCATCTTCCCGATCCAGAACATCCCGATCCAGATCCGCTGGCTCTCGAATTTCATCTGGGGCCGGTATTTCATCGATATCGTCCGCGACGCGTTTCTGCAGGGCGGCGGCTGGCCCGCGACGTGGTGGAAGGTCATTATCATCGGGGTGATCGGAGTCTGTTTTTACATGCTTGCGTGGCGCAACATGCGCCGGATGCAGGTGAAGGCATAACACATGGGACTACTCTTCAGTCATCGGTTCCTGGCTCTGCTCAAAAAGGAATTCGCGCAGATCCGCCGCGACCGCCGTCTGGCGATGTCGCTGATCGTCCCTCCCACGCTGCAGCTGCTGCTGTTCAGTCTGGTCCTGAATGCGACGGTTTCCGATCTGAAGCTGGGCATCATCGACGACAGCCACACGCCGGAAAGCCGCAGCCTGACCTCGACGCTGACCGAGAGCAAGAGCTTCAAACTCGCGGGCTATTATTTCGACGTCAACCAGCTCGGCGACGCCATCAGCCGCGGCGATCTGGATGCCGGCGTGGTGATCCCGAAGGGCTACGCTAAAGATCTGCGGCGCGGCCGGCCGGTCACCGTGCAGTTCCTGCTCAATGCCATGAATGCGAACACCGCGGCCATCGCCCAGGGCTATGCGGAGGGCGTCGTCGCATCCTACAACGCCGATCTGCCCGATGAGGGCATTCACGCCGACTTCCGTCAGATCGCGGCCAATGACGTCAGCCGCAAGGGTCAGGCGCAATTGACATCCGCGTATCTGTACAATCCCGGACTGGTCGGCTCCTGGTTTGTGGTTACCGGCATATTCGGGCTGCTGCTGATCCTGAACGGCTCGATGGTGGCGGCCGTGGCCATGGTGAAGGAACGGGAGGTGGGCACGATCGAGCAGTTGCTGATGTCGCCCGCGGGCACCTATGAAATTATCGTCGCCAAGATGGCTCCGCTTTTCTTCGTGCTGTTCCTGATGGTGCTGTTCGCCACCGCGCTGATCAAGATCGCGTTCGATATACCGTTTCACGGGGATATCCTGGTGCTGTTCGCGGGCGCGGCGCTCTGCGTTCTCTCGGGCATCGGCCTGGGCACCGTGATCGCGACATTCACCCACTCGGCGTATCAGGCGCAGCTGACCAGCTTCTTCGTTTTTCCGCTCCTGACCACGGTTTCGGGCGCGATCACGCCGGCGGAGGCGATTCCGCGCTGGCTGCAGCCGCTGGTGGTGATCAATCCGATCCACCACTTCAGCGTGATCGCGCGTTCCAGCATGATCAAAGGCAGCGGCTTCGAAGCGATTTGGCCGAATTTTATGGTGCTTTTCGTTTTTACTCTGATTATGGTGTCGGCCAGCGTCTGGCGGTTTCGAAAACAACTCAGCTGATGCCATGGGCACGCGAGGAGGCCGATTGCCAGTTCTGTGCCCGACCAGGCGGACGAGGGCGTCAGCCGCGGTCCGGGGGACCGCCCCCCAAAAAACTACGTGGCAATGGATTGCTAATCCGATGACAAGAGCGGATTCCGTCGAGCACCGCGCCGGGCGGAAGCCCGGCGGCAGGCCCGAAGGCCTGACCCCACAAAAAACTACCTGGCATTGGGATTTCCAATCTGCCCTACACCTGAAGCTACTTAAATGAAAAGACGAACCCATTTTCATATCGCGGCCGCCGCGTTTCTTTCCGCTGTCTGCGCCTTCGCTCAGTTCGGTCCGCCTGCGGGCGCGGGGGGACCGACCATCGCCAATCAGGTTCCGCGCTCGGGGCAGACGAGTGAAACCGGTTCCGTCGCGGCCACGCAGTCGCCCGTCGCGGGCACGACGAACAGCGTCAATACCATCAACCCTTCCATTGAGGTGTCCGGGCCGTATACGGGAAGCGAGACGTCGAGGAAGCCGTTCAACGGCAAGCTTTCGCTGCGCGACGCCATCGCGCGCGGCCTCGATTACAACCTCGGCACGGTCGGCCTGACGATGGCCATGCGGCAGGCGCACGGCCAGTCGATTGTCGCGCGCAGCGCGCTGCTGCCGAACCTGCATGCGACGCTGGGTGAAACCGTGGAGCAGATCGATCTGCGCGCCGACGGCCTTCGTTTCAATTTTTCCTTCCCCGGGATCGCCATCCCGGCCATCGTGGGTCCGTTCAATTATTTCGATCTGCGCGCGCATTTAACGCAAACGGTCGCCGATTTCGTGGCGCTGAATAACTACCGGTCGTCCAAAGAGACGCTGCGCGCCAACGATTTCTTCGGGCAGGATGCGAAGGATCTGGTGGTGCTGGCGGTGGGCGGCGCTTATCTCCAGGTGATCGCCGCGCAGGCCAGAGTGGTGTCGGCGAAGGCGCAGCTGGATGCCGCCAACGCGCTTTACAGCCAGACGACGCAGCAGCACGCTGTCGGGCTGGTGGCGCAGATCGACGTGAACAAGAACCAGGTGCAGGCGCTGACGCAGCAGCAGCGCCTTTCGACCCTGCAGAACGACCTGGCCAAACAGAAGATCAATCTGGCGCGTCTGACCGGCCTTCCGCCCAACGAGAATTACGAAATCACCGACGACGTTCCGTTTGCCGAAGCGCCTCCGCTGGGCGAAGACGAGGCCGTGCAGCAGGCGTTTATGCAGCGCGCGGATCTCAAAGCCGCCCAGACGCAGGTTCACGCGGCCGAGCGGACGGTCGCCGCGGCTAAAGCCGAGCGGCTGCCCTCGGTTTCGTTGAGCGCCGATTACGGCGTGATCGGGACCGTGCCGGACCAATCCCACGGCACCTTCAGCGTCTCCGGAACCCTTAGCGTGCCGATGTGGGAGGGCGGGCGGATCAACGGCGATATCGAACAGGCGAATGCCGCGCTTTCGCAGCGCCAGGCCGAACTGGAGGACACGAAGAGCAAGGTGGAAAGCGACGTTCGCAACGCCTTCCTCGATCTCAAGGCCGCTACCAGCCAGGTGGCGGTCGCGCAGCAGAACCTCGACGTGACGCGCCAGACGCTGGATCTGACGCGCCAGCGGTTCGACGCCGGGGTGACCGACGCAGTCGACGTTTCGAATCAGCAGGCCGCGGTGGCGGCGGCGGAGCTGGATTACATCAACGCCGTGTTCGCCCACAACGTGGCCAAGCTCAGCCTTGCGCGCGCCATCGGAGACGCCAACCAGAACCTGCCCCGGTTCCTAAAACTACAATAGCCGGGGCGCAGAAAGTGTTAGCGACAAAACTCTTACAAAGCCGCTTGGGCTGACGACAGAAGTCTTACAACGCAGGCATTCAATCCTTGTTAGTCTGCGATTGGATGCTCTCATCAGGTTCGCAAGCCGGCGCTGAAGTTTTCAGCCTTCCCCGGGCAAAAGGTTTGAATTGGCCGACTGTGATCGCGGTTGGCCTTCTTCACGTTGGCGCGATCGCCGCGCTGTTTATGTTTAATTGGCGCGCCTTCCTGGTTGCGGTTTTCCTTTACTGGATGGCGACCGGGTTGGGAATCAGCATGGGGTATCACCGGCTGCATACGCACCGCGGATACAAGTGCCCGCTCTGGCTCGAATATTTCTTTGCCGTTTGCGGTTCGCTGACGCTCGAGGGCGGCCCGATGTTCTGGGTCGCGGTGCATCGGGTGCATCATCAGAATTCGGATCAGAAAGGCGATCCGCATTCTCCGCGCGAGGGATTCTTCTGGTCGCACATGGGCTGGATCATGTTCGGCGAGGGCAACCATAACAATACGAAGCTGATGTCGAAGTACTGCCCCGATCTGGCGAAGCATAGGTTCTATCGGGTGCTGAATAGCTGGCATTGGGTGCCGATGGTGGTGCTGGCCCTGATTCTGGCGGCGATCGGCGGCTGGCCGATGGTGCTGTGGGGCATCTGCTTCCGCGTGGTTTTCGGGCTGCATGCGACTTGGTTGGTGAACTCCGCGACCCATATGTGGGGACGCCGGCGGTTTGCCACGCGCGACGATTCGCGGAACAGCTGGTGGGTTGCGGCGCTGACGTTCGGGGAGGGGTGGCATAACAACCACCATGCCAATCCGACTTCGATCCGACATGGGCTGGCCTGGTATGAGATCGATCATTCGTGGATCCTGGTCAATATTCTGAAACGCGTCGGGCTGGCTTGGGATTTGAAGGTTGCGCGCCTGCCGAACCGGATCGCCGATCGCGAAGCGGCTTAAAAGGCCGTTCGCAAAGACGAACTATCCCTCTGGCGATTGGCGCGAGGCTCCATGGTCCAGGCGGATTGCCAATCCGCCGCAGGTTACCAACCTGCCCTACACCTGAATCGTAAGCGTAAGAATAAAAAGACGGGGTGCAGCGAGCGCGGCTGAGTCTGAGGCGGATTTGAATGGACGCGACTGAAGTCGCGTGTCCGCCTCATGCTTACTTCAGTTCGACCTGGATTTCTTCCGCGGTGTGGTCGCCGATGTTTTCCGTCACGTGACGCAGGGCATCGCGCCAGGCGACCTCGCCGGGTTTGCGCGGATTGTCGATCTTCCTGCCGTCCGCGAGCGTCATCGTCGTGTGCAGGTCGGTCAGATATACGACCACATAATGCGGGTGCTCGTGCTGGGGGCTCTTCAGGTGCGGGACCAGGATGGTGCGGATGGCGCGGACCCGGTCGTTCTCCAGTTCGACGATGTGGTGTTCGGGATCGAGCCGCACCGGGTCCAGCGCCACCGGAGGCGATTTCGGCGCGCCGGGCTTCAGTTCGATGAAAATCAACTCGGCGGGAAGGTTGCCGGTGTTCTCGTCCGTCTCGGTGGTGTTGCCGTTGACGTAGTAAACATCGCCCCATTTGCGCGGGGTCGCGCCCTCGCGCAGATTGCCCAGAACCACTCCGACAGAGGGCATGCGCGCCGCAATGGATACCTTGTCGTGCGGTCCGATACGCAGGCGCGAGACGCGCACCCATTGATTCTCGATCTCGATCTTCGCGTTCTGCGCCGCCGCGGATATTGCCGCCAGAGCGCAGAGCGCCAACAGCCGAATCAGTCGCATGCCGCTACACTACAACATCCGCTGCGCTACAACATCCGCCGCACTGCAACATCCGTTCCGGCCTGGTTACCATATGGCTGGAGAGATCATATCCATGCCGATACTGTCCCACGAACAGGAGACGAACCCCTGGGTTTCCGCCGAGGCGCGCATCGATAACGCGGCCGCGCGGCTCGGGTTAGACGAAGGGATTCAGAAAGTCCTCAAGAGCCCCACGCGCGAGGTGACGGTGAACATCCCGGTGCCGCTCGACGACGGGAGGCTTGAGGTTTTCACGGGATATCGGGTGCAGCATTCGATGGTGCGCGGTCCGGGCAAGGGCGGCATCCGTTTCGCGCCCGATGTGACGCTGGATGAGGTGCGCGCACTCGCATCGTGGATGACCTGGAAATGCGCGGTGGTGAATATCCCGTTCGGCGGCGCCAAGGGCGGCGTGATTTGCGATCCGGCGATGTTGTCGGATTGCGAACTGGAGCGGATAACGCGGCGGTACACGGCGCAGATTATGGATGTGATCGGGCCGGAGGTCGACGTTCCCGCGCCGGACATGAACACCAACGAGCGCACGATGGGATGGATCATGGACACCTACGCCATGCACCAGCGCCATGCAACCACGGCGGTGGTGACGGGAAAGCCGATGGAACTGGGCGGGTCGCGCGGACGCAGAGAGGCGACCGGGCGCGGATGCATGATGGTGACGCTGCAGGCGCTGAAAAAATTCGGCATGGCGGTGGAAGATACGCGGGTGGTGATTCAGGGTTTCGGCAACGTGGGCGGCATGGCGGCGAAGCTGATGGCGGCGCGCGGGTTCAGGATTATCGGGCTGATTGAATACGATGGCGCGGTTTACAACCCGCATGGGCTCGATATCGGGGCGCTGGCGGAGCATCGGCGCGAGACCGGGTCCATCAACGAGTTTCAGGGCGGCGAGGCGATCGACAAGCACGAAGCCATGTTCCTCGAATGCGACGTGCTGCTGCCCGCGGCGACTGAGAACGTGATCACTTCGACGAACGCCGGGCGGCTGCGGTGCCGGATTCTGTGTGAAGGCGCTAACGGGCCGACGACGCCGATCGCGGATGAGATTCTGGCGGACAAGAAGGTGTTCGTGATCCCGGATATTCTGGCCAACGCCGGCGGCGTGACGGTTTCGTATTTCGAGTGGGTGCAGGACCGTCAGGGCTTCTTCTGGAACGAGGAACTGGTGAATTCGCGGCTGGAGGAGATTATGCTCGAGAGCTTCGATTCGGTGACGGCGTTTGCCGAAAAACATAAGGTGGATAACCGGACGGCGGCTTATATGCTGGCGCTCGACCGGGTGACGAACGCGATCAAGCTGCGGGGGATTTACGCGTAGGGGGGCGCGGAGCAAACAAAACCGGGGCTGCGCGGTTGATTCCACCGGTGTAGCAGCGCCGATGGATGCTTTGATCTCTTTTTATCCTGCCTCCGGTTGCTCTTGCCCGCCGGCTGTTTTTCCCGTATGTTGAAAGGCATGGAAGTCCATTTCACACCCGATCAGGAAGCGCAGATTGTTCAGGCCGCCAGAGCCACGGGCAAGATCGTGGAAGACTTGGTGAGGGCAGCTGCGCTCCAATTCGCCGAAGACGCACGCTTCCGCGCCGCCGTTCTGGAAGCCAAAGCCTTCGCCGATCGCGGCGAGTTCATCGAGGAAGAGGAGATGGATGCCCGATTTGAAGAAATGCTTCGTTCCTGAGAAATGCGGATCCGTTGGACGCCTCCCGCCGCGCAGGACATGCAGGGCAACCTGAAGGAGCGCCATCCGCAATACCGCTTGCCGACCATGCGCAAGCTTTACCGGAAAATTCAGTCACTAAAGCAGACGCCGCGTATCGGCCGATCGGGCCGCATCGAAGGCACGCGGGAGATTCTATTTACTCCTTTGCCCTACATCGCCGTTTATCGAGTCGAAGGCGAGATCGTCGAAGTCTGGCGTATCTGGCACGCTGCGCAGGACCGCTGAAGAGCGCAATGCGGCCCGTCTCGATTCACAGGTGATTCCGGACGCCGACATTTTAACCAGGTCCCTGTTTATTTCGACTGCCTTGGGGAAATGCGGCTTCGCCCGGAAACGCCGGCAGGAGTGCCGGCGCTGCAGACGCGAGCGTCGTCGCGAGAGTCCGGGCCACGGCTCACACGTGGTCGACTTCGCGCAGCCAGTCCGGGCGCTTCAATACTTCTCTCGGCTTGCTGCCGTCCGGCGGGCCGATTATGCCATCGCGGTGCATCATGTCGAGAATGCGTGCGGCGCGGCCGTACCCGAGACGCAGCCGCCGCTGCAGGGTGGACGTGGAAGCTTTGCCCATCTCCAGCACGATGCGCAGGGCTTCTTCGTACATCGGGTCCTGATCGCCCGGCGGCGGTTCTTCTTCGCCCTGGCCTTCCTCGGCGGGCGGCGCGATGAGATAGGACTGATCGTAATCCGGCCTGGCCTGCGCCTTCCAGAATTCGACTACGCCGTTGATTTCGGTCTCGGTAACGAACGCCCCGTGAACGCGCATGAAGCGGCTGGAACCCGGCGGCAGAAACAGCATGTCGCCTTTGCCGAGAAGGTGCTCCGCGCCCATGCCGTCGAGGATGGTGCGGCTGTCCACGCGCGTGGCCACGCGGAAGCTGATGCGCGCGGGGAAGTTCGCTTTGATGATGCCGGTGATCACGTCGACGCTGGGGCGCTGCGTCGCCAGCACGAGATGCATGCCGACCGCGCGCGCCATCTGCGCCAGACGCGTCACCGACTCCTCGACGTTGCGCCCTTCGAGCATCATCAGGTCGGCTAATTCGTCGATCAGGATCAGAACATAAGGCAGCGGACGGGTTTCCTCGGCGGCCTCTTCTTCTTCGAACAGGCTGCGCGGCTCGGCCTGGAGCTTGCGGATTTTACGGTTGTACTGATCGATGTTGCGGGCGCCCTGCTCGGCCAGCAGACGCAGCCGGCGCTCCATTTCAAGCACGGCGTTTTTCAGGGCGTTGGTGGCTTTTTTCGGGTCGGTGATGACGGGGGTCAGCAGATGCGGAATGCCTTCGTACATTCCCAATTCGACCCGCTTGGGATCGACCATGATCATCCGGACTTCGTCGGGCGTCGATTTGTATAGGATCGACATGATCAGCGAATTGATCATCACGGATTTGCCCGAGCCGGTGGAACCGGCAATCAGCACGTGCGGCATGGTATCCAGCGCGGCGACTTTGATGCGGCCGTTGATGTCCTTGCCCATCGAAATCGTGAGGAACGAAGCCGAATCCTGGAACTCCTGGGATTCGATGACAGCGCGCAGACTGATGACCTCGCGTTTGGTGTTGGGCACTTCGATGCCGATGGTCGGCTTGCCGGGGATGCGCTCGATGAGAATCGATTCGGCCTGGAGGCCGAGGCAAAGATCTTCGACGAGCGTGGTGATGCGGCTGTATTTGATGCCCGCTTCCGGCTTGTACTCGAAGGTGGTGACGACGGGGCCGGGATTGATCTGCACGACGGAACCGAAGACGTTGAACTCTTCGAACTTCGATTTGATGGCCGCAGCGGTGTTCTTGAGCTCCTGTTCGTCGAAGGCGGAACGTACGGGCACCTCGTTGAGCAGGTCGGTTGCGGGTAGGCGGTAGATGGTGTGGAGCTTCGGCGGGGCCTCTTTGCGAACAGGCTTGTTGAAGGGGAATTCGACCAGGTTCTCAGCGCCCGGCAGAGGCGTATCGGCCAGCTGGCAGATGGGGATTTCCCCCGTTTTCGCGGGCGCCGGTTCTTCGGCGGGCGCGGGCGCAGCGGGCTCCTCCCAAGGCAGAGTGTCGGACGTGGTTTCGGGTCCCGGACGGCGGGTGCGGCGGGTGATCGCGGGGTCGGGCGGCGGAGGCAGAGCGGTGGTGGCCTGCTCGTATTGGACGCGCTGCCGCTCGAGCGCGCGCGCTTCGGCGGCCTGACGCCGGGCTTCGGCTTTGCGCAGGGCATCTTCGCGGCGGCGTTCCATCGACCTGCGCCACTTCTCGCGGATGCGCGCGAACACGGCGAGAAACGGCGCGAACCAGCCTTCGAGCTTCGACAACGTGAAGGTGGAAACGAGATAGGTGGAGACCACCAGCGCCGTCAGCAGCACCACGGCTGCGCCTGCCGGGTTGAGGGAGCGCTTGAGTGTGTCGGCGATCAGGAATCCGGCCGCGCCGCCGGGGAGGATTGTCTGGTCGAAGAGGCGCCATTCGGGCAGCAGCGCCGCGGCCCCGCAGAGCGAGCCGACCATGATCACGCTGCCGAGGACCTTGATAATCGGCGCTTCCACGGCTTCTGAGCGAATCCATTTCCAGCCGAGCGCGAAGATGAGCGCAGGCAGGAGGAACGCAGCCAGTCCCAACGCCTGCAGGAAAACGTCCGCGATCAGGGCGCCGGTCGGACCGATCAGGTTGTTGGTGCGCGCGGGTCCGGCCACGGTGTCGAGGGACGGATCGCGGGGATGAAACGACGCCATGCTCAGCAGGAACAGGATTCCGACGGAAAGCAACAGGAATCCCGTCACCTCGTTGAGGCGTCTCGACTGACCTGGAGTGAAAAGCCTCATCCGGCTGGCGGACGGAAGAAGGCGGAGCAGATATTAGTATCGCAGATTATTTTTCCGGCAGGACGGCGAAAATCTCGCACTGGACCAGCATCGCGCCGGGGAGATCGGGCGCGGCGAAGGTGTGGCGGGCGGGGCGGGAATGCGGATCGGGGAACATTTCAAGCCAGAATTTGTTGAGGTGCGGACGCTGGCCGCGGTCTTTCATCCAGACGTTCATTTTGATGACGTCTTCGGGCGTGCCTCCGGCGATTTCGAGGATGCGGCGGACGGTGGCGAACATCTGGCCGCACTGGGCCTCGATGCCTTCGAGCATCTTTCCGGTGAACGGCTCTTTGCCGGAGACGCCGCTCGAGATCAGGAAAAGTCCGACGCGGCAGGCCGCGGGGATCGGCGCGTCGTGCGTGAAGCCTGGCACTTCTATGCTGAGTCGTCTGCTCATTCACAGCTACTATAGCGGGCGGGAAATCGGCGGCGGAAACCACTCCCTCACGGTCGTGGCTCGGAAGGTTGGTCAGTCGATGTAGAAGCGCTTGACGCGCGCGTTGATGCCGCAGAGGACGTTATACGAAATCGTTCCCGCTGTGCGCGCTATCTGCTGGGCATCTATGGATGCATCGCCCTCGCGTCCGAGCAGGGTGACCACATCGCCTGGCCGCAGGTTCGGCGAATGGGTGATGTCGATGGTCGTCAGATCCATTGAGACCGGACCAACGATGGGCGCGAAGCGGCCCCCCGCGACCACTTTGCCTCTGTTCGAGAGACGATGCGGCACGCCATCCGCATAACCCGCCGAGAGCACGGCCAGGCGCATCGGGGACTCGGCGACGAAGACACCGCCATAGCCGATCTTCGCTCCCGGCTTTACGTCTTTGATCGCGATGATTCGGGTCTTCCAGGCCAGCGCGGGCTGGACATCGAGTACGCGAGGCGGCGCCGGTCCGCGCGGCGGCGAAACATATCCGTAGATCGCGTGGCCGGGCCGCACCAGCGAGAGCCAGGCGTCGCGCCGCGGCCAGGCGATGGCATTGGTGCTGGCGAGGTGCAGGAGCGCGGGGTGGATGCCGTGCCGATCCAGTTCCGCGCACATTTCGACAAACGCTCCGATCTGCTGTTCGGTCTGGTCCGTGGTGAAATCGGCGGCGGAAGCGAAGTGGGATAACAGGCCCTCCACGCGCACGTGGCGCAGGGCGGAAACGGCGGCGGCAATTTGCCCGGCGTTCGCCGCTGTGCCGAGGCGATTCATGCCGGTGTCGATCTTGAGATGAACATCGACAGGCCCGTCGGCGGTGGATTCGTCGAACCGGCGCAGATCGTCGAGCGAATGAGCCACGGGCGTGAGATGGAATTCGCGGAGGGCCCCGTGTTCCCATTGCATGATGCCGGCCATGACGAGAATGCGGCAGTCGATTCCCGCGCGCCGCAGCGCGACGCCCTCTTCAACCGAACTGACCGCCAGCCATTTGGCGCCTTGCGCGCATAGGATGGTCGCGACTTCGATGGCGCCGTGCCCGTAGGCGTTCGCCTTGACGACACCCATGACTTGGGAGTCGGGGGCCACGGCGTCGCGCACGGCGCGGTAATTGGCGGCGATCTGCGCGCGGGAGATTTCGACGTAACAGCGGGCGGGAGGAGACACGATGCGG
>JASHSD010001020.1 GCA_030036985.1 Bryobacteraceae bacterium | reverse complement strand
GGCGGCGAAGCTGTTCGGCATCGCACTTTTCGCGTCGGGCCAGTCGTCGACGCTGACCGGCACGCTCGCCGGACAGATCATCATGGAGGGATTTCTCAACCTCCGCATCCGGCCGTGGCTGCGCCGGCTGGTAACGCGCTCGCTCGCGATCGTGCCCGCGTTCATCGCCATCTGGATGGCCGGAAGCGAGGGAACGTTCCGTCTGCTGGTGCTCAGCCAGGTGGTTCTGAGCCTGCAGTTGCCCTTCGCGATCGTGCCGCTGATTCAGTTCACCAACGACCCGCGACGCATGGGGCCGTTCGCCAGCGGACTGAAAGTGCGGGTCCTCGGCTGGGCCACCGCGCTGATTGTGCTTGGCCTCAACATGTGGCTGGCGTGGCAGGTCATCTCCGAATGGGGCCATGACGCGGGCAACTGGGCGCCGCTGGTCTGGGCCGCGTCGTTCGTGGTCTGCGGCGCTTTGCTGGGTCTGCTTCTCCGGATCGGGATGCAGCCTTACTACAGGCGTTCGACGCCCGTGCCCGCGACGCTCGGCCTTGAAGAACGCTCGCCGCGGGACGTACTCGCGCCGCCGGCGTACCAGCGGATTCTGGTGCCGCTCGACCATTCGAACCTCGACCGCATGGCCCTTGGCCACGCCGCCGCGCTGGCGAGCCGAACCCATGGAACGATTTTCCTCTTACACGTCGAAGAGGGCGTCACCAGCCAGGTCTACGGCCCCGATGCGTCTACCGCGGAGGTTGAGGCGGGCCGCGAGTATCTGGACAGCCTGGTCGATTCGCTCGGCGAGATGAAGATCCATGTCGAGACCGCCATCCGCCATGGCACGAATCCGCGGAAGGAAATCGTCAATTATGCGCGCGAGATTCACCCCGACCTGCTTGTGATGGGGGCGCATGGCCACGGCAGCATTAAAGACCTGATCTTCGGCAACACCATCAACCCGGTCCGGCACGACCTGAGCATCCCGATTCTGGTCGTGCGGAACTGAGAAACCGCTTGCTGGCGCGCGCGGCTCGGAACCGGGCGAGTGAGTGGGACAACGTGTCTCAGGATTGTGTCGGAGCGCAACGCGGAAGGGATCATCCTCCTGCCGAAACCTGAATAAAATCAGCATCCGCCTTGCGGCGCCGCAAATGCTTTTCGACAGACGCTATCATGCGAGGATTTCTCGGTGTGTGTCTCGTTCTATGGGCGTGCTGCCCCGGAAACGCGGCCACCCTCCGTCAGCTCAGCATGGATCAGATGACGCAAAGCGCGACCGCGATTGTGCGCGCCCGCGTCACCGGTTCCTCGGCGGCCTTCACCGGTTCGACCATCTACACACATTACCGGCTCCAGGTTTCGGAGGTCTGGAAAGGCGCCGGCGGCAGTGAAGTCATGCTGCCTGGTGGGGTCGCCGCGGGTTATCGGCAGTCGTTCCCCGGCGTGCCGGCGCTGCAGGTCGGCTCCGAATATGTTCTCTTCCTCTGGACATCTTCTACTACCGGGATCACCTACCTGCTCGGCTTCGGCCAAGGTCTGTTTAACGTGGTCACGCAAAAGGATGGTTCCACCCAGGCCATCCGTCCGCCGATCGGCGAAGGCATGCTCGACTCCACCGGACATTTCGTAAAAGACCGGCCCATGCAGATGCGGATTGCGGATATGAAGGCGCGCGTAACCGCCACGGCCGCCCCTGGGAAACGCCAACAATGAGGCGACCGGCGTGGGCGATTGCCGCCGTGGCGATCATGGCTGTCATTGGCGCGAGGCCTTCGCAGGCTTATTATTATTTCGTTCATTCGCTGAAGAGCGGCAGCGTTCCAGAAAAATTCGATCTCACCGCGCTGCAGAACAACACCCTTTCCTTCTTCGTCTCCGAAAACGGCCCGACCACTTACGCTCCCTATGACACGTTCAACTCCGTGCTGGGGCAGATCCAGCAGGCCGTGGCCATCTGGAATGGCGTGGCGTCGTCGTCGCTGCGGGTCTCTTTCGGAGGCATGGAAAACGCCGCCACTCTGCAGAACACGCCCGGCGGCGATGTAATTTTCGAGGACTTGCCGCCGGGCGTCGAAGGTTTCGGCGGCCCGACCAGTGTCGCGGCCAATCCCGCGACGGCGGCCGACGGGACGCAGTTCTTCCCCATCGTGCGCTCGGTCGTGCATCTGAGCCTGAATCTCAATCAGCATCCCGGACCCAGCTACGACCAAAGCTTCCTCATGACCGTGCTGCATGAGATGGGACACGCCATGGGTCTGCAGCACACCTTCACCTCCGCCACCATGTCGCAGGCGACCACGAGGGCCACCACGCTGGCCCACCCCTTGGGCGCGGATGATGTTGCGGGGCTCTCGGCGCTTTATCCGGCCGCAATCTTTGCCCAGTTCGGAAGCATTTCAGGAACGATCACGGCGGGCGGACAACCGGTCAGTATGGCGTCTGTTGTGGCCATGCAGCCGGGCGCGGATGCGATCAGCGCCGTCACCAACCCGGATGGCACTTACATGATCGCGGGCATTCCGCCCGGCCAATATTCGATTTACGTCCAGTCGATGCCGCCCGACGCGGATGTTTTCGGACCCGACGGAAACGAGGTGACCTCGTTCCAGGCGGTCGATTCGCTGTTCTATCCCGGAACCACGGATTTCAGCGAAGCCGCGCCCGTCACCGTTGCAGCGGGCCAGGTGACGAGTGGAATTAACGTTCAAACCACCGCTCGCGCGTCAGTGCCGCTTTACGACGGTCAGGTCTACGGATACTTCGACAACGGCGCCCTCGAAACATATCCCGCGCCCGTTCAGATTACGCCCAATGAGACGGCCGTGGTTGCTTCGATCGTCGGCCTGGGATCGAGCGAGCCTGTCAGCGGACTGGGCGTGCAGTTCCCGAGCGGGGAGGTGTCGATTGCGCCCAATGGAATCGCCGCACAACAATACAACGGTTACACCTACGCCGATCTCTATCTGAACTTCAGCACCGACGCGCAGCCGGGCGAGCAGCACATGATCTTCACGACTCCGGACTACATGTACGTGCTGCCTTCGGCCATGTATCTGACGCTGAACGGTCCGCCGACCATTTCCGCCGTTTCCAATAACGGCGACGGAACGCTGACCCTCACCGGAACCAACTGGAACCCTTCCACGCTGCTCTATTTCGATTCGCTGCCCGCGGCCATCGTCTCGCTCAACCCCACTGCCGGAACCGCGATCGTCATTCCGCCGACCGGGGTAAACGGCCAGGTCTCGACTCTGACCGCCTACAACCCGGACGGACAGAACTCGCAGATGCTGCAAACGTCCTCTCTCTGCATTCTGCCGGGATTGGCCGGGTGCCCCGTCACCTACTCTTACGGCAACAGCCTGCCGACGCCCGTCATCACCGCGATTTCGCCGTCGTCCCTGCCTGCCGGAGCGGATGCAATGGTTGACATCACCGGCAGTGGTTTTTCCTTCGCACCGGGCGCGGCGACGATCGGATTCGGGTCGAGCGACGTTCTGGTGCAGCAGGTCTTCGTACTCTCGCCGAATCACGTTCAGGTCGACGTTTCCGTCGCGCCGGGCGCTGCGCTCTCGACCTCCGATGTGACGGCGATCTCGGGATTTCAGTTGGTCACAGCCCCCGCCGCGTTCCAGATCACCGCGGCCGCCGCGGAATTGCCCGCGCCTTACCCGATCCTGTTTAACGGGCTGCCGGGCCTGACCGGGTCTTACGCGGGCGCCATCGTCAGCCTGTATGGCGCGAACCTCGCCGCGCCGAATGCAACGCCGTCGATCACGATCGACGGCCAGGCGGCCACCATCCTCTATTCGTCGCCAACGCAGATCAATCTCGTGATTCCGGCGAATCTCCCGCCCGGGCCCGCGCCGATGGTGGTGAACAACGGCATTCTCTCTGATACCGTCGTCGTTAACATCAACGCTCAGCCAGCCGGGATTGCGGCCATTCAGTCCTCTACCGGCGCCTACATCGATTCCTCCAGCCCTGCTTACCAGGGCGAGCCGCTGATCGTGACCCTCACCAACCTCGGTTCCGGCGCGGCCATTGCGCCCAGCCGCGTGCAGGTGGGCGTCGGCGGCGTCAGCCATAACGCCACGCAGGTGAACGCCGTTGAGGTGGGATCTGCGTTCTACTATCAGGTCTTTTTCCAGCTCAATGCGAACGATCCGGTGGGCGCGGCCGAACCGCTCATCGTCTATCTCGATGGCCTGAGCAGCGTACCGGCATCCATCCAGGTCCTCCCGGCGCCCGCGGGCTCGCAGTAATCGCTTCCTCGCGGTCGCGGCTCGGCAACGCGTTGTGCTTGCTGAGCCGCGCGCGAGCAAGCGGTTTCCCTTTCAGTAAACTGTAAAACGCCATGATCAAGGAATATTTTGTCGTCGCCCTGCTCGGCGCAGTGCTGCCCGCGGGCGCGGCGGCGCAGCCCGCTGTAGAGAACGCCGAGAACGCAGCGAAGGCCATTGTCGAGAACGCCGTCAAAACCATGGGCGCCGAAAATCTGGGGTCGCTCCGGTATTCGGGCAGCGGATTCAACTACGCGCTGGGCCAGGCGGTGAATCCGACTTCTCCCTGGCCGAAGTTCAATTTGAAGACATACGAGCGCGTCATCGACTTCGACGCCCGCGGGTCGCGCCAGACGATGGTGCGCACGCAGGCGGAGAATCCTCCGCGCGGCGGCGGTCAGCAGCCGATTATCGGCGAACAGACCCAGACGGTTGTCAACGGCTTTTGGGAGCCGTGGACGGCGCAGTTCGAAGTCTGGATCACTCCCGAGGGCTTCCTCAAAGGCGCGCTGGAGAATAATCCGACCTTGCAGGCGAAAACCATCGGAGGGAAGAAGTATAACCTTGTCTCCTTTCTG
Source organism: Bryobacteraceae bacterium (assembly GCA_030036985.1). Taxonomy (GTDB): domain Bacteria; phylum Acidobacteriota; class Terriglobia; order Bryobacterales; family Bryobacteraceae; genus BOG-234. Next base: position 923 of record JASHSD010001020.1, on the reverse strand, counting down.
GCGGAAAAGAAATACAAGGTGATCGGCTATATAGACGACCAGAACATGTTGGATAAGGTCGAGACATGGGCGCCTAATCCCGTTCTGGGCGATATGCCGGTGGAAGTCGCCTACTCCGACTACAAGGATTTCCACGGGCTGAAGTTCCCCTCGAAGATTCTCGAAAAGCAGGGCGGTTATCCGGTGCTGGATCTGACTGTGACGGACGCGAATAAGAACGTGGTCGCCGAGGTGGAGCCGCCGAAGCAGATAACGGACCCGCTGGATCCCTTCTTCGGCGTGGATGAGCAGTTGGTCGCCGATGACGTTTACTACTTCACCGGCGGCACGCATCACAGCGTGATCGTGAAGTTCAACGACTACGTGGTGGTGATCGAAGCTCCGCTCGACGAAGCGCGGTCCAATGCCGTGATCACCGAGGTAAAGAAGCTCTACTACAACACGCCGATCAAATATCTCATAAACACCCACGCGCATTTCGATCATGCCGGCGGAATCCGGACTTACGCGGCCGAGGGAGCGACTATACTCACTTACCAGATAAACAAGCCCTATTACGAAAAAACCTTCGCTCTGCCGCGGACGCTGCAGCCGGACAAGCTCAGCCAGTCGAAGAAGCGCGCGGTGATCGAGGCGGTCGGCGAGAAGCGTGTGCTGACCGACGGCACGCACGTGATCGAGCTTTACCATGTGCCCAATGAGCACAACGAGGGGATGCTGATTGCATACCTGCCCAAGGACAAGCTGATCGTGGAAGCGGATCTGTTCACGCCGCCGGCCGCGGGCGCTGTGCAGACGGGCGGGGCTGCGCCCAACCCGCCGAGTCCTTACACGCTGAGTCTGGTGGAATTCCTTGACAAGATGAAGCTCGACTATGACAAGATTCTTCCTCTGCATGGGCGTCTTACCAATAAGGCCGAATT
>JASHSD010001019.1 GCA_030036985.1 Bryobacteraceae bacterium | reverse complement strand
GGCTCACGTGCTCTCATCACCCTACTGAACAACCGCAAAAACCGCTCGTTTCGCCGAAGTCACAAAGCCTTTCAAATCTCACCATTCCCAAGCACAGCGAAAGAAACCAAGGTCGCGCAGAGTGAGTCTGAGATAAAGTTGGGCGACGACTCGCGGAATTTTCGCTCAGCACGAAACCATGCTGACCATCCGGGCGATGTCGAATGCACAGGGTTACTCCGGACGCCATCTGGAGCACAGCGACTATTACGATGAGGGTAAGCGCATAGTCGGGCAGTGGCATGGTCGGGGAGCCGAACTGCTGGGCCTATCCGGCGAAGTGCGGTCGAAGGATTTTGAGGCGATTCGCCAGGGCCTCGATCCTCAAACCGAAGAATTTCTTCGCCAGCGACAAAGCGCGGACCGCAAGGCTGCCGACGGCGCCACAACAAGCCACGGAAGAAATCTGTACGACTTTACGTTCTCGGCCCCGAAGTCCGTTTCAATCATGGCAAGCGTCGGTGGCGATGAACGGCTGGCCAACGCACATCGTCTGGCGGTTACCGAGGCTCTTCAGGAACTTGAATCATGTGCGGCGACCCGTGTTCGGCAGAATGGCGCCAACTCTGACCGTGCGACCGGCAATCTCGTTCTCGCTGTCTACCACCACGACACCAGCCGCGAACTCGATCCCCAACTCCACACACATGCCGTCGCCGCAAATCTGACGTGGGACGGTACTGAAGGCCGCTGGAAAGCCCTGCGGGCCTCGGGCATTTATGATCGGCGCGCGTACCTGACCGAGGTCTATCGAAATGCACTGGCTCGCGAAGTAAGCAAGCTTGGCTACGAAGTCGAGGACTGTCGCCAGAGTAACGGGCACGATGCAGGTTTTGAAATCCGGGGTGTGTCCAATGGCCTTCTCGAAAAATTCAGTCGGCGCAGCCGTCAGCGCGACAACGCGATCGAGCTATTCACGAGAGAAAATGGCAGGCCACCGACCGACAACGAAATCGCGATCCTGGTGCGCGAGTCCCGCACCGACAAGCTGACCGAAATATCTGCGGCCGAAGTCGGGATGCGGCAGAGAGCACGGCTGGGATCGTCGGAAGTTCGCATGCTGGCCGGTCTCCACCGAATTGCGGTCGAAGCCGAGGTCGGAATGCTCCCATGCCGTGAAACAGCCAGTCACTCCGTGAATTATGCCCAGGAACACATTTTCGAGCGGGTGTCGGTCGCCAGGGAGCACGAGTTATTGGCAGAGGCGCTTCGGCATGGCCGCGGCCGCATCGATCTGGATGAAGCCAAAGGCGCGCTGCGCCTTCAGCAAGCGTCGAGCACGATCCTCCGTTCGGGAAACGAAATCGCTACACGCGAGACGCTGGATCGCGAGCGTGCCATGATCGCAGCCGTCAACCGCGGTGTCGGCCGTTACGAACCTCTGGCGAGAAGACACACGTTCATTGCGTCCGACCGTCTCCGGCCGGAACAGAAGCAGGCGGTCGAGTTCGTGCTCGCATCGCGTGACCTTGCGGTCAATATCCGCGGCGCCGCCGGCACGGGAAAAACCGCCACTCTACAGGAACTCCGTCGCGGATTGACGGAGAGTGGGCGTGAGGTGTTTGCGGTAGCTCCCACCATGAGCGCGGTCGAAGAACTGCGGAAAGTCGGTTTCGACAACGCCGTCACGATCCAAATGCTTCTTGCGGATCGGCAGGCGCAGAGGGAGCTCACGGGTAGAGCGCTGGTCGTGGATGAAGCCGGTATGGTGTCCGGCCGGCAGATGTCGGAGTTGTTCCGGCTGGTCCAACGCGAAAGCGCGCGCCTCATCTTCAGCGGTGACATTATGCAGATTCAGAGCGTCGAGGCTTCGGACGCGCTGCGGATTCTCGAAAAGGAATCGCAGCTAAAGAGCGTTTCCCTGACGCAGGTACAGCGGCAGACCACGGCGGCTTACCGTGAAGCGATCCAGGAACTGCGGCGAGACCCGGCGAGCGGCTTCGACAGGCTGGATGAGATCGGGGCTATTCGAGAGACGCCCTGGATCGATCGGGCGCGAACTGTGGCGGCCGCATGGCGGGAAGCGGAGTCCCAATCACGTGACAACCAAAAACCTCACACCACGCTGGTTGTTTGTCCGACACACGAGGAGATCGGGCTGGTCACAGAAGCCATCCGCGCGGAACGAAAGCGCGCGGGCGAGCTGGGGCGGAGTTTCTCGGCAGAGCGTTTCGTGCCGCGCAATTACACAACTGCCCAGAAGCGATCGATGCGCGCCTTGCGTGAAGGACAGGTGTTGGTGTTCCATCGCTCTGCAAGAGGCATTGCCAAGAACGAGGCGCTCGAAGTCGTGCGGGCCGGCCGGAAGCGAATCGTGGCGCGAAACGCCGCAGGCGCAGAGCGCGAACTCACCGGCAAACAAGCCGGATGCTTTGACGTTTTTGAGCGTTGCCGGATCGAGATCGCGGCGAATGACAGAATCCTGTTGACCGCGAATCGCCGCGATTCCGGATTCCGCGCCGTCAATGGTGAACTGGCAACGGTTTCACGCGTGGATGATGACGGCAGAATTCACCTCACCGACGGCCGTACGCTGCCACCGGATTACAAACACTTCGATCACGGCTACGCCGTCACGGCACATCGCAGGCAGGGCAAGACGGTGGATGCGGTCATCATCTCAGGTGACGCGATGAAAAAGGAGCTGTTCTATGTTGCGGCTTCTCGGAGACGTGAGCGCGTCACGGTAGTCACGAGCGACAAAGAATTGTTGCGGGAATCGGTGGGACGCTCCGGAGAGCGCCAGTCGGCTTCGGAGTTGGTCCGGAAGATGAAACAGCCCATCGCCGAGGGGACGTCTCGTAAGCAGGCCTGTCATCGCGGCCTCGCCGCTGCTCGCGCCATGGCGCTTCGTGCCGCGCTGCATGTACAGGAAAAACGATCCTGACATACATCGGCCCGCGCATGAACTCCACCTTATGCCACCAGCACGAATCCGCCACCAGGAAATCGAGAAAGGACGGAAAATCGGCATTGGCAGATGAAAGACCATGGTCGCTGGACACCTCTTCGCGGGCGCGGGGCCTGCAGGTGATCCTGCTGAAGCGCATTTACTCGTTGCCGTGGAGTCAGTTCCTCTACGCTGAGGGCACAGGCGAGGAGGTTCGCGCTGCATTTTCGACTCACGACCTCCTGATCAAAGGCTGCGGTCTTGGGGCGCTGCTCGCGGATTTCGCCGCACAAGAGGTCGCGATTCTGCGGGAACCCGCCCGCACCGACAGGTTCGCGGCATCGGATGGGCCACGAGTTTCCGAGGTGCAGGTCCGTAGCATCGAGGCCGGTGCGGAATCTGAGCCGTCCTGATCAGATTTTTTTCGATTTTTTGTCCAAAAAACCGTTCCTGAGCCGTTATATGTAGAACGTGCGGAAACGCGAATGCTCATCATATGCAGCAACTGAACGAAATTCCCGCAGGTATTGCGGGCAGATCCGCAGGCGACGTTGTCGATACCGTCTTTGGCCAGCACCATTACACCGCCGATCAGGTCGCCAAAATGTGGAATCTTTCGACGGACACGGTGCGGCGGCTTTTTCACGGTGAAGATGGCGTCCTGAAAATCGTCCGGCCGGGCAGTCGTTACAAACGGACGTATGTCACGCTACGCATCCCGGAGAGCGTGCTGAACCGAGTCTATCGGCGCATCGCCGGACCGTTGCGGAGGACAACTTCATGAGTAGCGCCGGCGCAAAACAGGCGGAACCGGTCGGAACTTCCAGCCGGCAGGAAGCAAACGAAACGGGCGCCCGCAAGCGCGTCATTCTTTCGATGGGCGGCAAGGGCGGAGTCGGCAAAACAAACGTCATTACCGGCCTGGCCGAATGGTATCAGGAAAACCGGATTCCGGTCACGCTGCTCGATCTCGACACGGAAAACAAGTCCCGCGGCAGCCTGACTCACTTCTTCCGGGGCGAGGTACCGAAGATCAACATCCATACGCCGGACGGTCTCGACGCCTTTCTCGACGTGCTGGACGAGGGTCCGCCGATCGTACTGGCCGACATGGGCGGTGGCTCCGGTCGGGTGACGCACGCCTGGTTCGATCAGATGCATCAACCTGTGATGCGGCGGGGAATCGTATTCACCGCGATCGGTGTAATTACGTCGGACCCGGCGAGTGTGGAAAGCGTACTCACCTGGGCAGACCGTTTGCAGCGCCGGGTCACTTACCTGATTGTCGAAAACCACGCCGACGGCAGCGACAATTTCACTTACTGGCGGCAAAGCGAGCAGGCGCGGGCATTTCAGAAGGTCTTCCAGCCAGCGGTGATTCAGATGGAGTATCGCCTCCCGCATCTGGAGACCGCAATGCGCAACCACGGAGTGACTCTGAGCGAGGTGATCGCGCGCCGCACGGAAGTCCCCGAACTTTAGGTCACCAAGGCCGTCATCCGTGCCGAGGGCTACCGGGAAAGACTCTTCGCGCAGTTCGAACGCGTAAAGGAGTTGTTGCTGCCATGAATCATCTGTTGCCTGCTCCGGCGACCGATCCGGAAGACCTGTTCGATGCAATCGGCAGAACGCTGAGTCCTGCGCAGCGTGAATACTTCTACCAGCAGATGCTTTACTTTCGGCATCTCCGGCCGGATGACGAGTTGCTGCGAATCGTCGAGGCGATGGGTCTTCTGGCGCTGATCACGCGCGAAGACCCGGTGGAGATGGCGTCAGAACGTGAGCAGATTGCGGCAATCATGAAGGACGCTCTCGAATCGATGCGCTCCATGCAGGAGTCGAGCGCGGTATGGCACGAGCGGCTGGACGGTCGGCTGTCAAATCTGCCGGCGGAAATCGCTCGGGGCATGAGTCCGTCAGCGATTGCCGAGAGAATCGCAGAAGGCCTGCGACAAAAATTCGTACAGTCCGGAATTCCCCAAACAGCAGACGCTCTCGCGATCGCGGCGAAGCAGATGAACGACACGACCGCAGAGTTTCAGCGATCGGCAGCCACACTGAACAACAGCTACTCCAGCGCCGTCAAGGCAGCCGACTCCGCGATCGCCGCCATTGCGCGGAGCATCCGTCAGGCGACGGACGACGCGCAGCGTTCTATCGCGACGATACGCGCCGGCTTTCTCTTCGACTACAAGGTCTCGCTCACGGTGCTGTCGAGATCCGCGCTCGTCCTCGGTCTGATACTGGGATATTTCATGAACGATTGGATGCACCCCGCGCCCCAACAACCCGTGCACGCCACAACGCCGGCAACACAAGTTGCACCGCAGCATGCTCGCAAGAAACGAAACGCTTCAACCCTCCGGCGAGAAACAGAGTAGTTAGTACCTCTACATTCAGATTCTGACGATTTCCGGCAGGAAATCGAAGTTACTGAGCGAGGCGGGGTGCGAGTTGCGGGATGATGACGAGTTCGCGCAGTTTCAATGCAGTGGTGACGACCTCTTTGCCGAAAGCGGTGACGTAGTACTTGTAGGTGTGCCCGATCTTTTTAACCAGACCGTGAGTGCGCAGCCGT
>JASHSD010001018.1 GCA_030036985.1 Bryobacteraceae bacterium | reverse complement strand
CCGTCGCGCGACTCGAATTCGTCCCCCTCCGCCGGATACCCGACGTACCGCAGGGGCGCTGTTTCGCGGCTCTCGCCAGCCCGCGCGCGTTCGGTCGCGGCGTCGTCCCAGAGGATCATTTTGAGCGGATACATGCCGGCGACCACATCCTCGTCGAAGCGGAGCATGCGGACGATCTGCGCCGATTCGAAGTCGATATCGGCGTCGATGAAAAGCAGGTGCGTCGCGCCTTCGGTGTTCAGGAATTTTGCCGCGAGCGTGTTGCGGCTGCGGGTGACCAGGGAGTCGCAACCCAGGAGCTCGAGCGAGACGCGAAACCCGAGCGAGGGGGCGGTCTGCAGCAGATCGATCACCGATCGCATGTAATTCTGATGCACCAATCCGCCATAGCATGGCGTGGCGACAAAAACGTGTCGACCCGAGAGATTCATATGAGCTAACCCAACTTTCGCACGTGAGGGCCGATGCCGCCATAAGCAGTAGGTCTGCGCTACACGCACTTCCGAAAATGTTTGATTGAAGCCGCAAGAGTTATCGCTCGCCAACCCTCGAATTTGTCTGAATTCGGCCGGAAGTGCGAAAGTTGGGCTGGGACGTGTCACCAGATAACCAATCCGTTTGCGAAAAACCGCTTGCTTGCGCGCGCGGCTCGGAACGCGCTTCTGAGCCACGACCGCGGGGGAGTGGTTGAACGGGTTATTCCGCGACAGGTGCTTACTTCGTCCAACACGGCGTCGGGTCCCACCCCTTCGCGTCCGGTTGCTTCCTGAACTGATACGACCGGATAAACGGCCCGGTCAGATACGTCGGATCGTCAACCATCGCCGTCAGCACGAAATACGTGTCGCCCTGCGCGCCTGCGAGAAGATTGATGTACTCGGTCAGTTCCGTCTTGCCGTCATACGGAACGCCGTTCTTGCGCAGATAACCGGGAAGCAGGTCGGTGGTCACCACCTTCAGCGTCCCGGTCTTCGGCGGCGCCGCCGGTCCCCGCCCGAATCCGCGTCCGCCGCGTCCGAAACCCGGGCCCTCCCAGCTCGCAGCCGAATAACCCTGCAGGGAAGGCAGACCTGTCTGCGCGGGCGCGGGACCGAAGTGCAGCAGACGGGTCTGCGTCCCCGCATCCGCATCGATGCGCAGCGTATTGTCGTCGGCCCAGCTGATATCGAGGCGCCCCGGCCGCTGCATTAAACCCACCGCGCCGTATGCCTTGCACTGATTCCCTTCCGCTTCGTCCTTATCCGGATCCCAGGCGTTGGCGATGCGCCGCGCTTCCCCGTTGAGCGGCATATAGAGAATGTCGCCTTTGATCGGAGTCACGCGAAAGCGCCACTCGTCGACGATGATCGATACCCAATAGCCGGTGAGATCGAACGGCGCCACCGACTTTCCCGTCCGTGGCGGACCCGCCGGACCCCGGCCCGGCCCCTGCGCGAAACCCGGCACGGCGAAAACCAGCGCCGCCGCAATCAACCCAACCAACTTCGCCCGCGCCATCTTACTTTTTCCCGCCGCTGAGGCCCTTGTAAATCGCCTCGACAAACTGTTGCGGCGTCCATTTCGGATTCCGCCCGTACCGCGCGTCCCAATCCTCGGTCGGTCGCGCCGCCTGGATCTGCGCCAGGGTCATGTCCTTTTTCATCATCCATTCGACGCGGTCGCGAATGATTGTCACCATGTCCCGGTAATACGCCAGATCGGCCAGATCGCAGATACGCCCATGCCCCGGAATCACCAGCGTGCCGCCCTCGGTGCGGAACTCGGCCTCCGACATCTCGTCCATCTTGTTCAGGGCCGCCAGCACGCCCTGAATGCTGCCGCCCTTCGCCACATCGATAAACGGATAGCTGCTCATGTCGAAGATGTCGCCGGCCGCGATCACATCCGACCCGCGGAACCACACGATGCTGTCGCCATCCGTCGTCGCGTTCGGCATGTGCAGCAACTCGATGCCTTCGCCGTTGAAGAAATGGCTCAGCTTCATGATGCCCTTCTCGTAGGTTTCCGTGGGCTGGCCGTTGCCCGGCATCTTCGCCTCCACCATCCGCAGCGAAGCCTTCTCGGTCGCGAGAATCGCCGCATCGTCGTTCGCGAATCCACTCGCCAGATCGATAGCCACATTGCCGCCGGTGAAAGTCTTCCCCGCTTCGGCGATCTTCACGTTGCCGCCGGTATGCTCGGGCGAGATCGTGGTGTTGGCCAGATAGCGGATTGGTTTCGGCGGCGGATAACTGTTGACCGGCTGCCCCTGCTTCGCCACGTCGCGGCTCAACTGCTCGACGGCCGCGATGACCTTGTCGCTCATCTCCGGCAGCCCCGCATCCACCATGAAAACGCCGTCGGGACCCACCGACAACGTGATATTCGCGCCCGCGCCCGCCAGCAGGTACATGTGTCCGCGAATGGGAACGATCTCAATCTTCCCGGTTTGCCCCAAGGCGATGCCTGCGGCGACCAGAAGAACCGTGCAAACCCGCTTCACTTTCCGCCGACCTTCTTCTTCGCGTTCTTTTCCCGCTCGATCTTCCGCGCCAACTCCGGATACATCGTCGCCGCGCCGCCCAGCGTGGCCTCCATCGGCAACTGATACTTCTGCCCGAATTCGGGAAGGTACGGATTCTGCCCCGGCATGTAACTGGGCACGACCCCGTCGGGCCGGTCCACTTCCTCCACTACCGTGCACGGATACGGCGGAATCTGTTGATTCAGCGCCAGCTTGTATTCGCTGCTGCGGATCATCGGTTCGGTGAGATAAATCGGGTCATAGGCGATCGTGACCCAAGTCAGATAATCGCCGCGGCGAATCCAGTATTGCGTGAGCGTAGCCTCATCGCTTGAAGGCACGCCGTTGCGCCGATAGTAATCTTCCTTGAGGTGCGTGGTGGTGATCTTCAGCATCTCGCCCACGAACTCGGCCGTTGAGAACCCGCCCCAGGTATGCGCCGCATACTCCGATGGCTGCGCGCGCCCGTCCATGTAATACGGGTTATCGATGGAGCGCAGCCATTCGGCGTGATACGCGGTCAGCTGCCGCGTCACCGGATCGATTTCCTTCCAGATGCGCACCTGCGATGGACCCCGCGAGATATACATGGCGCCATGCGGCCGGCACTGCCATTCGGGCAGCGTGTAGAGGGAAGCGTTCCACTCCTCGGCCCGCAACAACCCCTGCCGGCTCATCGGAATGCCGATGAATTCGCCCACGCGCGGATCGCCGGTATCGTCCTCGTCCTGAACCCGCGCCCATTCGCCCGTGAAATCCATCTGCGCGAAAGCCGGGATGCGCAGGATCGTCAGCGCGAAAAGCAACGGCAGAGAGAATCTCATCGTCTGAAAATTCTATACCGCGTCCGGCGCCAAGTCCACCTGTGCCTTTGTGGACCAAGCATTTTGGACACGCGACTTTAGTCGCGTCTTGCGTCGGGACTCATCCCGACGCCGCGCCCCGGTTCCCGCCCGGCCCGCCTCGGGAACTATGCTAAACTCCCTGGAGCTTCAGGAGTCGAAAATGGGCAAATTGATCCTGTGCTGTGTTGCGGCTGCAATAGGAGCTTCGGCGCAAGTCCGGGTTCCCGTAGCTACAGTCGGGCACGGATCGGTATCCGCCTTTCCGCCCACTGCGTCCCGTTCGAAGCAGACGTCCATAGCGCCGACGCCCGTGTCAGCTGCCCTGTTTCCCACCCCAAGCGGCATCGCTTACACCTGTGACCCCTCGGTCTACACACTGTCGGCGACGGCATGCAACACCCTGAACACGACGATCGCCGCTCTCTACAGCAACGCGTTCACCAACGCCAATGCGAATATTTACGTCACGGTCGGTGGCGCGGGGAATTATGGCCAGAGCTCCTGGTTGTACAACAACTACAGCTACGCCGATTTTCGCAGCGCCCTGATCGCCAACGACCCCACCGCCGACATTCAGACCCTGCCGGCGGCAAATCCGTACCCCTACACCACGGTCGGAGTCGTACTTGCGCTTGAGCAGGCGCTGGGTCTCGCGGATCTGTGCTTCACCGTGCCCAATGCGGGCGGTTGCTACAACGGCATCATTACCGTCGGAAACTCCACGTCCTGGTATTTCCGCACCGGATCGATTTCGCCCGGCCAGACCGATTTTTTCACTGTCGTGGAGCACGAGACCGATGAAGTCCTGGGCACCGCTTCCTGCGCGCTTGTCTGCGACACCCTCAACACTCTCCTTCCAGCGGACTATTTCCGCTATCACAGCGACGGCACCCGCAGCTTTGCCCCGGGAACCAACGATCCCTGTTCCTCCCCCGATTCCACAAACGCCTGCTTCTCGCTCGACGGCGTTCACATGCTGCAGCAGTACAACAACATCATCAACGGTCTGGACGGCGGCGATTGGGCATTCTTCGACAACTGCGCCGACCCGCTGGTGCAGGACTCCGAGATGTGTCTTGGCACGGCGGGAGTAGACATTTCTCCCACAGCCGAGATCGCCGCCCTGGGAGCTGTCGGATACACGCTGCGGAATCCGTCGTTCTCGGGAACCATTACAGGCGTAACCTCATCGGCTCCGAA
>JASHSD010001017.1 GCA_030036985.1 Bryobacteraceae bacterium | reverse complement strand
GCGAAGCAGATTTTGGGTAAGGTCCCGAAAACCAACATTCGGTCCCAACAGCCCAACACTCCGGCAATCTCCGCCGCGTGCCGGTCCGTCAGTAGCTCGATGCCCACTCCAGCATCATAACCAGACCTGTTTGGTTCCGGCTACGCCGGGTTAGGTTCATGGGACGCGCACCAGATGCATCTGGATCACGCGCGAGTGGCAGCATGACTCTGATGCAGGCTACCGCGCCGGCGCCACAGCTTACGGGATCGGCAATGAAAACTTCGCGCCTGAGGCGCGCGGCCATGGCGTGCCCGAAATCATGGACGCCATTCACTACCAGAAGGGCGTCATCCGACCCGTGGTGGCGGTAATCAAGTCGCTGGCCTCGGCGATTTCGATCGGGAGCGACGGGTCAGTCGGCCGCGAGGGACCTATCATTGCTCTTGATGGGTCGGCTGACGCCGCCCCTGCCGTTCCGGCCGCTGAGTCGACGCTCGGGTCGCATCCCTGCGTTGCCCTATCCTCCGCTCAGGTATCACAGGAGTGGACAACATCAACCCCACCGTGCAATGATTTCTCATCGAACGGCGACACCCCCCTAACTTGGTGTCTCATCCAGGGTTCACTTCAGCCTTTACGTTCTCACCCCGAATCTTACGCTGCTCGACAGCCTGGAGCGCATGCATCGCTCGGGGGAGCCTCTCGCCGTCTTATCGAGGGATGGCAGCCTTGCGCCATCCGGCGTTCGGGGAATCATCAGCAGAGAGCGTCTGGCGGATGCGCTGGCTGAATCCATCGACCGGTACGGCGATTAGCCCTGACCTCTCCCGATACGCCCACGCTCAACATAATGACTTCGATCTCTTCCGTAATCTCCTCCTGACGCAGGACGTTGCGCCCTCGCAGCAGGTCCGCTGAAGTCCGCTCGAGACGCCTGACGGCGGAATCCATATGCTGCATCCGACGTTGATTTTCCGCCATCAGGGACCGGTACAGCAACTCGTGCAGCAGGGCAACCAGATACTGCTCCGCAAGCCCGATCAGGAACGGCCGGGGCCGAAGCGTAAGCAGGGGCGGCCAGGCGAGGGGCGCAGCGCGCGATTCCGGCTCCCTGAAGGGTTTCAGCACCGATATCTCGACGCCATCCTTGCCCGGATCGTGATGGAAGACCGTCAGCCGCAAGGGGCCGGCTCTCACGTCTGCCGGGCTGAGACGGTTCATTCTGTCCAGCAGTCTCGACAACACCGGATCGACTTCTTCGACAACGCTCGGACCGCTCACAAAATCCGTGACACGCGGATCGCCCGCGAGCTTGGCAGCCAGTTTGCCGCCCACCGCAATCAGCGCCGCCCCTTGAGCCGCCTCCCGGTATCGATAGAGCGCTCTCACCAGCGATTCATTGAAGTCTCCACAGAAACCGCGTTCGCTGCCCACCAGCAGATGGACATCGCGGCAATCGCTTTCAGAGCCAAACAGGCCCGGATGAAATCGGAGAAAATCGTCGGCGGCCGATTCGATACTGGCGACAACTCTGCGCTGTGTGTCGAGGAAACGGGCCAGGCGGTGAGTCTCCATCAGGGAGAGATTCTTCATAGCGTTCATAATCTCCCTGATATCGTTCAGGCTGTGAATCCGGGTTTCGAGATCGCGGCGTCTGCTCATGCTCCACCGCCATGAAGGCAGCCCTCGACCATCTGCTTCCAGCCATCGCGGCCCGCCGTCAGTTTCAAGCCACTGCTTCGGACTGCATCGGCCAGGCGCCCCAACACCGCGGGGACATCCTTCGCGGCTGTCCCGTCCAGCAGATGCTCATTAAACGCCACGAGCCAGGCCACCTGGAATTCACCCGGAAGTGGCGAGAGACGATCCTGCTTGAGGATCTCGCGAAGCAGCCGGCCGCGCGCGATCCTGGCCTCGATTGAGGCTTCGAGCCTGGCCCCGAAACGTGTGAAGACTTCCAGTTCCAGAAACTGCAGATAGTCCAGCTTGGTGCGTCCGGCTTCCTGGGCAATGAGCGGGTGCTGAGCCCTGCCGCCGATGCGGGAGACCGACCTCGTCACATCGATTGCCGGCAGAAAGCCGCTTTCGAACAATCCGGCATCAAAATAAATCTGACCGTCGGTGATCGAGATCAGGTTCGTGGGAATGTAGGCGGCGATTTCCCCTTCGCGGGTTTCGATAATGGGCAGGGCGGTCATGCTGCCCCCTCCATGCGCGGACTCAAGGTGTGTGGAACGCTCGAGGAGCCGGGAATGCAGATAGAAAATGTCGCCCGGATAAGCTTCGCGCCCCGGCGGCCGCCGCAGGAGCAGCGAGAGTTCGCGATAAGCCTGCGCATGCGTCGAGAGATCGTCGTAAACCACCAGGGTATCTTTGCCCTGAGCCATCCAGGCCTCAGCGACCGCGCAGCCCGCGAACGGCGCCAGATACTTCAGGCCGGGAGTCGTAGTCGCTTCCGCGACCACCACGGTAGTGTGTTCGAGCGCGCCCGCCTCGCGCAGAGTATTCACCGTGCCTACTACAGTCGATCGCTTCTGTCCTATCAGGACATAGACGCATATCACGTTCTTGTCTTTCTGATTAATCACGGTATCGATGGCGAGGGAACTCTTGCCGAGACCGTTGTCGCCGATCAGCAACTGGCGTTGTCCTTTCCCGATGGGGATCAGCGTATCGACGATCTTGTTTCCGGTATAGAGCGGTTCCTGCACGAACTCGCGGGCAACGATCGGAGGCGAAGGCGTCTCCAGCTCCTGACGGCCGGAACAATCCGGCGCCGCCCCCGCGTCGAGCGGAAAGCCGAGGGGATCAACCACGCGGCCGATCAGTGCATCTCCTGTCGCGAGGCTGAGTGGCCGGCCGGAAAGATAGACGGTCGCGCCGGCCGTGAGGGCTGGCCCCTGCTCCAGCAGAACCGCGCTGATGGCGTCGCGCGCCAATGAGAAAACTACCGCCCGGCTGCCGTCCTCGAAATTGAGGATCTCGTGCACGCGGGCGGAAGGCAAACCGCCGATGCGGGCAATGCCATCCCCAATCGACAGCACCGTTCCCTGCTGGCTGACACGCAAGCCGAAGCGGTAGCGGTCGAGCCATTCCGCACGATCATCGTTAGTCGGGGCGACGCTATTGATTTGCGGAGGCATAATGCGCAGCTTCTGCAAAGAACTGCAACTCATCCTGAAGATTCGCGCGCAGCACCCATGGACCGGCGCTCACGCGCAGGCCGGCAAGCAAATGGCTGTCTTCATTGAATTCGGTTGCGGGTTTTCCATGGATGAGATCCTCGATCATCTTTGTGAGGGCGCAGCGTTGAGCGTCAGGCAGAGGGAAAGCACTGGTCACCCTGATTGGACGGTTATCGGCCGCCTCGCCGTCCCGCATGCCCCGCAGTTGTTCGGCGGGCAGAACGCGCATGTCTTCCAACGCCAGATCGACGAGCTTCAGCTCCAGTTCCGGCGAAGCCAGACGCGAGAGCAAACGCGCCGTGAACCGCACGCCCGCGAGGCCGGCCTGCTTCTCCGCCTCGCTCCGGACTTCCTGCACGCGGCGCTCCTCCACGACGCGGGATTTTTCGCGTTCCTGCGCCAGAGGCTGCTGAAGGGCGGCCATCATCTTCTCGCGCTCCGCACTGATTTCTTCGCGCAGCCCGGCCCGGAGTTTTTCCTTTTCACTTTCCCATTCCTGAAGCCGGTTTTCATACTGCCGCCGGAGCGCTTGGGCATCGGTTTGCCGCGCGGTGGCGTCGGAGAGAGTCTTGTCAATCGCAGCTTTGCGCTGGGCGATGGCGGCGAGCACGGGCTTGTAGAGAAACCGTTTCAGAATCCAGACCAGAATCAGGAAATTGACAATATCGAGAAGAAATGTCGACCAATTGAGTTCCACTTGGGCGCCTCTATTTCCCGATCACATATTCGAGCAGTGGGTTTCGGAACAGAATGATCAGAACAATGACAAGAACATAGATCGCGAGGGACTCGATCATCGCCAGGCCTATGAAGAGGGTGCGCGTGATCGACTTCTCCGCTTCAGGCTGCCGCGCCAGCGATTCCAGCGCCTTCACGATGGCGCGGCCCATGGCCTGCGCCGGAAACATCGCGCCGATCGCGATGGCCAGGGCTGCAACTACGGTAGAGGCTATGGTGAACCACGTCATATCGCGCATCGATTACTCCTTCTCCTTCATGATTTTCGATTGAACGGACTGGATGCCGCCGGCGATGTAGATCAACGCCAGCGTTCCGAAGATGTAAGCCTGCACCAATGCCTCGACGATATGCAGCAGCAATACCGGAACGGGCACCAGAAATCCGGCAACCAGCAAAACCAGCAGCGCGGCCATTTCCAGGCTGAAGATGTTTCCGAACAGGCGGACGGCCAAAGCTACCGTGCGGGATATTTCGCTGATGATGTGGAACGGAAGCAGAATCGGGCTCGGGTCAAGATAATGCCGCAGATACCGCCGCAGGCCGTGAATGCGGATGCCATACCAGTGCACCGAAAGGAAGACCAGAATGGCCAGCGCGGAGGTCGTCGAGAGATCGGCGGTCGGCCCGTGCAGACCCGGAATGATTCCAACAAGATTCGCTATAGCGAGGAAGATCCATAAAGTGCCCACAAACGGCAGCACGCGCATGCCGTATTCGGGCATAACGCCTTCGACGGCATCCTGAATCGCGGTGACGACTCCCTCCAGAACAACTTGAAATGGTCCCGGTTCAACACGGAGACGGCGCGTCGACAGGCCGCAGAGCAACCCGAGGAACAGCATCACGCCCCATGTTGCGGCGACGGTGGCGTTGATGGGAAACATCTCCTACTCCCTGACGAACAGATAAACATTGATCGCACCGACAACAATGCCGAGGAAGATCATGCTCACCGTCCAGTGCACGGTGTAGCCTCTGGACAAAGTATCCAGCCAGCGCCCCAGGTAGGCTCCAGCGACAATGGGTATCGCCATCATCATGCCGATCGTGCCGAGATAGACGGTCTGTCCCAGCAGTGTGTGGCGATCCTTGTTCGCCTGTTTGATCTGCTTTACCTGTTGTTCCACTTTCCGCTCCAGCAGCCGTTCGCGGGCACGGGGATCGTCCGGCGGGCTCACTTTTAAGCCTCCGTTTTCCGGCCCATCTTCCAAAGGCGCTTGAACATTTCCTCCTCCAGCCGGCTCACGCTCCGCTTCATTTCGCGCAAGGCTTCTTCTTCGGCCCGGAGCTCTTCCCGCAGACCCACGCTGATCCGTTCAAAATCTTTTCCGCGAAGATAGCGCCTTGTGCTGATGTGAAGCTCATTATCGACGAATCGGGCCAGACCTCCGGGGAGGGCCAGAAACTCCCAGCCCTGCCCGGAAACGCGGAAGCGGGCCAGCCCGAACGCGAGCAAAGTCATCATTCGGGCATGGTGAGGCAGAATGCCGAAACTGCCCGAATCGTCCCGGGCGACGAAGCCGGCGACGTTCTCGATTTTCTCGTACTGCGTCGCGCTCTCCAGGTGCAGCAGGAAGGTGTTCATGAAGTTGCACCCCGCATACTGCCCTGCATGTAGCACTTCTCTTCGGGCAGCGCGTCCCAGGCGCCGTTCAGGAACGCCT
>JASHSD010000089.1 GCA_030036985.1 Bryobacteraceae bacterium | reverse complement strand
TTATGCTGTATTGTTTTTTCATGAACGTGCCGGGTTCCGGCTGAGAGAGCCGCTCTCGCAAATTCCCAAGGCGCTCAGTGCATTATCGAGAGCAGGAACTCCGGTCATACCCGCTTATATATCGGCAGCCGGCGGCGTTTCCTGTATGAGTATTTCCCCTACCGCGACGGCCCCTGAATTGCGATGACAGGGGGCATGCCTTCTTCCGCCGACCTGCACCAGGAAGAAGAAATCGCCACTCCGGAATTGACGGAGCGCGAAGCGGAGGAAGTCGAGCATCGCACGTCGGTCAAAGCGCATGTCGTACACGAGGCGGTCCGGCGCGACGGCGACGCGGAGTTTGAGCGCCCCGCTTCGGCGCTGGCCACTTCAGGTTTCGCCGCCGGGCTTTCGATGGGGTTTTCCTTCATTTCGGAGGGATTACTGCGCCATTATCTGCCCGATGCGCCCTGGCGTCCGCTGATCGCGAAATTGGGCTATTCGATCGGATTTCTCATCGTCATTCTGGGACGCCAGCAATTATTCACGGAAAACACCCTGACCGCGGTCCTGCCCGTGCTGGCGCGCCGGAATTGGGCGTCGCTGGGGCGCATGCTTCGACTGTGGGGAATCGTACTGGCCGCGAACCTGACCGGAGCCCACCTGATCGCGTGGACGCTGGGGAATACCGCGACATTCAGCCCCGAAGTGCGGGGAGCAGCCCCATACAAACGGTTGCCACAGTGATACGGCCGGCTGGTGGTTTCATACCTCGATCACCTCCACATGCGGCGCCTGTTCACTGGCAGTGCCTGCAAAATCGATGTCGACGAGGTTCTGCTTGACGTTCCCGCCCGAATCGGGCTGATTGATGGTGTAGGTGTACTTCAGAGCTGTCGGGAACAGCAGCACCAGCGAATACACGGGGATGGCCGGCGATGTCTCGTTTCGCAGATACGCGGCATTCTGCGGCACGGTGAACTGCACCCGGCCTCCGACGACCGACGTCTTGAGCTGCCAATTGATGTCGGCGCCTCCCGATGAACCCAGTGCCGGCAGGATCGCGGTGCCGTTGTCGTCCGTCCATCCAAATACTGCGCCGGCGCCCTGGATGACCTGAATGCGATAGCTCAGTGAATCGCCAGGGGCCAGTGCGGCAATAACGTTGTTCGTGCGAATCGTTGGAGTCATAATACGAAGCCTCTCTATGCGGGTTTATTAGCGGATTGCGACGAAGACCCCGCCAGCAAAGGGCGGAGGCTTGTCAGGGATTTCAGCGTGTTGAACCAGAAGGGCGCGCCGAGGCTGAGCAGTAGAGCCGAAATCAATACGCCCAGCGGTGTCCATTCGTCTGCGTCTTTCCATGCGACCGGACTGAATTCAGGCAGGCACTGGGTTGAAACGGTGGACAATAACTGACCGGCCTCTTTCATTCGCTTGTCGTTGTCCGACACACCGGCTGTCACCTGCAAAGCCGTAGCGACGGTCTGGGGAGCTGCATTCACCAACTGCGCGCGCGCCCCATCATTTTTGTAAATGCCGCGAATCAACTTCACCGAGTCGACACAAAAAGTTCCGGCGATGGTGAAGGCGAACCCGACAGTCCAGATCCGCATGCGCGTCGTGAATCGCTGACTGACGCGATCCATGATCTGGTCGTGGAGAGCGTCCAGATTGCCGGCGGCTGGCGAGTTGCCGGCTACCTGCACCGCGAGCGCCGGGGGCGCCGGGCCACCCGCCGCCGCCAGAGCGCCAGCGCGAACGGTCTCAGTGCTCGGCTGCTGCAGCCACCGGTTCAGCTCGTGCCGCAGTGCGGCATGAATACCCATCGGTAAATCGGGCGGTCTGTTATCGACGACGTGTTGAAGCACAGAGGCCAGCTCGGCCGCCTTAATTCCGCTGGCAAGCTGCCATCGCTTCAAAAGGCCGAAGAGTCCCGGTCTTTTTCGGACAAGGAGCACCGATTTCGGATTCGTCGAGAAAATGGAGTCTGAAATCAGCGGATGGGTAAGCACGATCTCAGAGAGAACGCGTGCTTTCTGGGCCAGAATGGGGTACCCTGCCACTTTTGGCCCGGTCTGTTTGAAGAGTGTTTCGAGTCCCCAGCGGAGATTCGCGCCGCGGTGCGCAAACAAGCCCGAAACGATCTGATTGAGGATGGTGATCAGCAGGCTGATGCCCAGCATAATCACCGAAAAACCGAAAATTGTGTCGAAATAGGCAAGCATTGTTTTTCGCTCAGTCCGGGGGCTGAAAGGGCACCCTATTATCAAGAGCGAAAGTCGACTGCAGTTCCGGACATGGATTTAAGGCGTTTTGCAACCCCGTTGTTTGATTTCCCGAACGGCCGCGGCAGTGTTCGTCTAAAGTGGGCTGGGCGACGAGAAGCTAATCGCGGACGTCTCGAACTGCTTGGCGTACCTGCCTTTAGGTGGTCCGGCACAATGAGAGGAAGGTGAGCGCTGGGAACTGCTGAACCTCGCACAATATAGCTCTATCGAAGGCCAAAGAAGACTGTTTCTAAATTTAGAAAGCAGTGATGAGGCCCGGACGGCGGCGGAGTCCTCTCAACGTTCGGCCGCCTTTGTTGAGCTGGCCAGAGATCCTTTGGGCAGACGTTGGGCATTCGTGTTGCTTCCAGTGACCACACAGGTACTCCACCGGATTGAGTTCCGGAACATACGGGGAAGGTATTCAACGGCGATTAGACCGCCGAGCGAATCTAGGAATTCGCCCACCAGCCGACTGCGGTGCGCGGGCAACTGGTCCCAGGCCATTCTAACAACGGAGATCCCAGATGCTGCAGAAGACGAGCGAGAAAGAGGATACTTTCTTTCTTGCTGACCGCCTTGTCGAGGATCTGGAAGTAGAACTCCAAAACGTCATCGCCGCCGCGATCGAAATGCCCTTCCAGTCGGAGTGATATTGGAGGACCGGCGTCTGCCCGCGCGGCAACCAGTTGCGGAAGCGGTGGGGGCGCTGACTCAGCCCGCTTTCGTCAATGAAGGCGATCGCTCGCCTTCTTTTTGGGCTTTTTTCAATCTCGGGCCACGTTTACCGCTTCCAGTCAAGCATTGCTATGATCTTTCCGGCTTGAGCCGCGACCGATCCCGCGGACCAGCTTCAAAGGTTCGTTGTCGTCGTAGACGAATACTTTCTCCTCGGCAGGACTCCCGGATTGTCGTTGTTTGAGCGTCTCAATCTTTTTCCAGGCATCGTTGCCGGGCGGCGTGCGGGGTTGCAGGTAAACCCCTTTTGCGGGTTCAGGTGATTTCGCGGTTTCGACTGATCTCGGGCTGCTGTTCTGTCGACTGCGCAGTTTTCTTTCCGCTTTCTCCCGAACGTGAACAAAGTTGTAGACGCTGTGAACTGCGGCAGCAACGCCGCAACGGTCGCGGAGAATATTGGCGATCTCCTGATAGCTCCGGCCTCTTCTGCGCAGTTCGTGGATGAATTCCTTGTACGGTTCCAGTTTTGAGCGGCTCGGCCTCGGGGGCAGAGTGTCGAGGATTGTCTGAAGCGATTCGTCCATATCAGAGGTTATGGTGCGATCATAGCGCCGATAAAAAATGCAGCAAATATTTCGGAAAAGCGCTCGTATAAAACTGGACTGTTCGATGGATCGCCGACTGGAATGAAACTGGATTGAGAGTGGCTCGCTGTGTAAGGCAAGCGGAACCTAAGCCGCAGGCTTAGGGATGGTGTCTTCGCTCTGAGTTCGTTTCCGTCTCGGTTGCAAGCGCGGAGGTGATTCCGCCCGCGTGGTGGCCGGGCTCACGTGCCCTCATCACCTCCTGAACAACCGCAAAAAACGCTCGTTTCGCCTAAGTCACAAAGCCTTTCAAATC
>JASHSD010001016.1 GCA_030036985.1 Bryobacteraceae bacterium | reverse complement strand
TCCTTGTCGGGCGCCACATCGTTTGGATTCGTGCTTTGCGCAAGGAAAACCACGTTCGAGGCCGGGTAAAGGATACCCTTCATCAACTGCTGCAGCGTAGCCTGAACCTCAAACGTAGGATTTCGCGCTGTTGTTTGGGCTGTGGAAGAATTCCCGAAGATGGCCAACCCGGCCAGGACCGATATCTTTATAAGAGGATGCCGAAACGTCATGAACTTTTCTCCTGAAGAGGGCTGAGGCGCTGGAACAGGGGTAGTATACTCCGGTACGCCGCGTATTCACACAAATCGGCGCGGCACACTGGTGTCACTAACGGTCAGTGACCTTGATTTGACGCGCTGTTCCTGCCTGTCCCCCGAGTCTTATGGTAACTTCGATACTTGCCTGACCCCGCGGTTGGGCGGCGAGTGAACCTCTGGGTCGAACTTTTCCATCATGGATTCGCTTCGCCGGCGCCATACAAGCTGGCGCGGCCCTGCTGTCCGGGTTCGTGCTGGCTCCGTTCGAGCACGTTCATCCGGGAGCGGGTCCGGATCACGCGCCGATAATTCACGCCCATTTTTTCGAAGCTCACGCCCCACACCCCGTCCGGCACGGGCCGGGATTTGACGATGACGATGACGACCACGCCTCTGCCCGGCAATTAGACGCTTTTACTCTGGTTGTGCCGGCCGCTTCGACGCCGTTTGTGCTACCTCGGGGATCGGTAATCCCGGTTCCGTTACGAACTGCTCCCGAGCCTGTCATTCCGGTGGAGCAGCGCGGACACGACCCGCCGACGCTCGAACTCTTCCCTCCAAGACCTCCTCCCGCCCGATCTTTCACCGACCCACTTTCAAGTGTGTCCTGAGGCGGGGTGCGTCCGCGCTCGGGGCTGTCCATCGATTGACAAGTTCCCGAAGGAGATTCGTGCAGAAACAGGTTTTTATCGCAGTTTGGTTTATCGGTTCGACAATCATATGCAGGGCGCAGGCTCCTTTGAGCCTGCGGGACGCCGTCGAGAAAGCATTGCAGTCCCGGCCGTCGCTGAAAGCGGAAGACGAGCGCGTCGCTGAGGCTCAGGGTCTGGAGCGCCAGGCGAAGCTTCTCGCTAACCCCGAGTTTCAATTTCAAAACGAGAATCTGCGGCCCGGTCAGACGTACACCCGCGATGTCGACACGCTGGCCATGATCAGCGAGCCGCTCGATGTGTTGGGCAAACGCAAACAGCGCATCGCGGTTGCCGCCGAAGATGTGAACCGCGCTCAAGCGGACCGGAATCTCACGCGCGCCCAAATTGTACAGCGAGTGAAGCTCGCCTACTGGGCGGCGCGCGGATCGCAGGAGATTCTCGACGTACTCAAGAGCACTGTCGACAACTTCCAGAGGATCGTCGATTACAACGCGGCTCAGTTCAGCCAGGGGATGATCGCCGAGCAGGATCTGCTGCGCGTACGCCTCGAAAGCGAGCGGCTGAAGATTGCCCGGGAGACCGCGGCCATTGACGCCGAGCGCGACCGCGCTGAACTCCTCCGTCAAATGGGCCAACGGTTATCGACCGGTGTGATTCTGACCGAGCCATTCGTGCCGGGCGGCGCCCCGTCGCCGCTGAGCGTCGAAGGCGCCCTGGCGAATCGCGCGGAGATTCGGGCGGCGCGAGCCGCGGTCGAACAGGCGCGCGCCAATGTGCGGCTGCAGGAGGTTTCCGCGCGGCCCGACATGAATCTCCTGGCCGGCTATAAGCGGACGCAGCTGCCCGATACGACAAACGGAGTGAATACGGCCATCGTGACGTTCCGGATCACGCTGCCTTTCGCGGATCGGAATCAGGGTAACCGGCTTGCGGCCGAGGCCGAACTGCGGCGCCGGGAACAGTTGCTTGCCGAAGCCGAGGCTCAGGCGCGCGCGGATTACGACGCCGCGCTCGATGAATTCCAGCTGAGGCGAAGCGAAGTCGATAACTCCCTGGCGCCGCTTCGCGAACATGCGCAAGAAATCTCCGACATCGCGAACCAAGCCTATACGGTTGGCGGGGTGGACCTGTTGCGTCTGCTCGATGCGGAGCGAGCGCGCCTCGACGCCGAATTGACGTGGGCCAGGGGAATTGTCGATTACAGGCAAAGCATAGTCCGGCTGGAGACAGCCGAGGGGTTGGACCAATGAGAAGGAATCGATCGATGAACAAAGCATTCTTACTGGCCGCGTGTCTCCTGCTCGCCGCCTGCGGGAAAGGGCCTGAAGCGGCGACCACACAGCCCGAGCCGACTGCGGCGACAGACGCACAGAAAGACAAAGACATCGTCGTGCTTTCGCCCCAGCAGCAATCTTCGGCGGCGATCTCCGTCGTCACGGCCGCGCTTTCCAATGAACCCGACATCCTGCAGGCAAAGGGCAGAATTGCGCTCGACGAAAGCGGAATCTGGAGAATCGGTGTGCGCACCATCGGTTCGGTTGTAGCCGTGTACGCGCAACTGGGCGACTTTGTGCACAAAGGCCAGATCCTCGCCCGCTATCACGCCGACGAGGTTCGCGATTCCAGAGCGCAGTACCGCGGCGCGGTAGCGGAGATGAATCGCGCCAAAGCCGCCGTCGTGCAGGCGCAGCGCAATCTCGACCGCGCCCGGAAACTTCTGGAACTCAGGGCGGGATCGATTCAGCAGGTCGAGCTCATGCGGCAGGATCTGGTTACCGCGCAAACCGAGTTGAAAAAAGACGAAATCGAAGTGGATCGGGGCCGCGATCTTCTGGAAGACGACCTGCGCGTACCGGCCGATCCGCCGCCGAACCAGGATGAGATTCAGGATGCCGTGCCGATCATCGCGCAGGGCGATGGTTATGTGATCGAGAAAAACGTTACGCCGGGAAAGACCGTCGACCTCACTTCGGTGACGTTCGTTATTGGCGATCTTTCGCGCGTGTGGATGTTGGCCTCGGTTCGCGCGGAAGATCTGGGAAAACTTCGGCTGAACCAACCGGCTTCGGTGCTTGTCGGCGACGACGCCACGCCGATCAAAGGCAGAATCACGAATCTCGGTCAGGAATTCGATCCGGACACGCGGGTTATGCAGGTTCGTATCGAGTTAGCGAATCCGAAGGGCATTCTGCGCCCGGAGATGCTGGCGGACGCGGAGATTCCGGTGGGCGCAAAGAAGCCCGCTCTCTTGCTGCCCTCCGACGCAGTCCAGCAGGTCAACGGTCAGGACGCGGTGTTTGTACGGGCCGCGCCGAACCGTTTTCAGGTGCGTCCCGTCCGGACAGGTGAAACAAAGGACGGCAGGACGCCGATTCTCGAAGGCGTCAGTCCCGGCGAGCAGATCGTGGTCGAGGGCAGCTTCGTTCTGAAATCGCAACTGCTGAAATCCACGCTGGAGGAAGAGTAGCGATGCTGGGGCGAATCATCGATTTCACGCTGGCTTATCGCTGGCTCGTGCTGACAGGCATCGTCGTTCTGCTGGGCGCGGGCGGTTATGCGCTTTACACGATTCCGGTCGAAGCCTTCCCGGACCTGACGAACAATCAGGTGGTCGTCGTCACAAACGCTCCGGCTCTGCCGCCTGGCGAGGTGGAGCAACTCGTAACTTATCCCATCGAGCGCGCGATGCTCGGTCTGCCCGACAAAGAAGAGGTCCGCTCGCTTTCGAAGCTCGGGCTTTCGATGGTCACGGTGGTGTTCGACGACTCGGTGGCCATGTACTTTGCCCGCCAGTTGGTGGCCGAGCGTCTGCAGCAGATCTCCGCCTCGCTGCCGCGCGGCATTCAGCCGGAACTCGGACTGCCCGCCACCGCATTCGGCGAGCTTTACCAGTACACGCTCTCGGGGCCCATGAGCCCGATGGATCTGAAGGACCTTCACGAATGGGTCATCAAGCCGCAGCTGCGGACTTTGCCGGGAGTCAGCGAGATCAACGCCTGGGGCGGACAGACGAAGCAGTATCAGATCGTCGTCGATCCCGCGCGGCTGGAGCAATACGGTCTGACGCTTCATGACGTGGCGACTCGCGTGGAAGAAAACAACACCAACTTCGGCGGCGGCTACATCGAGCATGCCTCGGAGCAATACACGCTGCTGGGCTCGGGGCGCGCCGTCACGGTGCAGGATTTCGACCGCATCGTTCTGACTTCGAAAAAAGGCACGCCCGTACTCCTGGGCGATGTCGCCGACGTTCGCATCGGACCCGCGCCACCGCAAGGCGCCACGCTGCGGAACGGCGAAACCGTCTCCGGCATGGTCATCATGCTGAAGGGCGGCAACGGGAAACAATTGATCGAGCGCGTGAAGGAGCGGATCGCCGCGCTTAAGCTTCCTCCCGGCGTCAGGATCGTTCCTTTTTACGACCAGGCTTTCGTCATCGACGGCACCATTCACACGGTCGAGAAAAATCTCTTCGAAGGTTTCCTGCTGGTCACGATCGTTCTGTGTCTGTTTCTTGGCAATCTGCGGGCAGCCCTCATCACCGCGGCGATTATCCCGTTTTCCATGCTGATCAGTTTTCTCGGAATGCGCGCATTCGGCATCAGCGCGAATCTGATGAGCCTGGGCGCCATCGACTTCGGCATGATCGTGGACGGCGCCGTGGTCATGGTGGAGAATTCCGTGCATCGTCTGCGCGAGAAGCACGGCGAAGAAACACCGCTCGACTCTGTGAAGCACGCCGCGCACGAAGTCGCCCGGCCGATGGCCTTCGCGGTCGTTATCATCATCGCGGTCTACCTGCCCATCCTGTTTCTGCAGGGCATGGAAGGACGAATGTTTCGTCCGATGGCCATCACGGTCTGCAGCGCGTTAGCCGGGTCACTCCTGCTTGCGCTCACGATGGTTCCAATGCTGGCCAGCTTCGCCTTCGGCAAGGGGCTTCCACGGCGTCTCGGTTCACGGGCCGATGAGAAAGAAGACGCGGGCTGGTTCGCGCGTCTTACCGACCTGTACGCCTCTGTCCTTCGTTTCGCGATCCGTTTCCGCATTCTGACAGTCGCGGTTTCCGTGCTCGTGCTGGCAGTGGCGATCGGTTCGTTGTGGTTCATCGGCACGGAGTTCATGCCGAAACTGGACGAAGGATCGATCCTGATGGAAACGCGCAAACTGCCGGGCGTGTCGCTCACGGAGTCGGTCGAGATAAGCAAGAAGATCGAACAGCGGCTCAGGCGCATTCCGGAGATATCCGATGTCGTGATAAAAATCGGCAGGCCCGACTTCGCAACCGAGGCGATGGGGATCAACGAGGGCGATACCTATCTGTTGTTGAAGCCCATGGATACCTGGACCCGGTTTCACACGAAGGAGGGACTGATCGCGGCAGTGGCAAAGGATATGGAGGATATCCCCGGCGTCGCTTTCAGCTTCACCCAGCCGATGGCGATGCGGATCGATGAAACGATTTCGGGCGTGAAGGCCGATCTTGCAATCAAGATCTTCGGCGACAATTTCCAATCGCTCGACGCGCTCGGCCTACAAGTGCTGCGCGAGGTTTCGCGCGTTCGCGGGGCGGCCGAGCCGCAGATGGAAGTCACGAACGGCGTGGCGGAGCTCGGCGTCGATATCGATCGCGGCGCACTGGCGCGCTATGGCCTGAATGTGACGGATGTTGAAGAGGCGGTGTCCAGCGCGGGGTCGGGCGAAATCATCTCCGAAGTCATCGACGGGCAGAAGCGCTACACAGTCGCGCTGCGCCTGCCCGAGAAGTACCGGACCGATCCGGACGCCATGCGCGGCATCCTGCTGCGCGCGCCAGGCGGGGAGCAGGTGGCGCTCGAGCAGGTGGCGCACATCGAGGTGCGCCGGGGACCGGAGTTGATCAATCGCGAGGAGGGCCAGCGCCGCACCGTGGTGATGTCGAATGTGCGAGGCCGCGACCTGGGCAGCTTCGTGGCCGAGGTGCGGTCGCGCATCGAGCGCAACATCAATCTGCCGCCCGGTTATTTCATCGAATATGGCGGGCAATTCGAAAACCAGCAGCGGGCCATGCGGCGGCTGATGCTGATCGTGCCGATAGCGGTAGGACTGATTTTCGTTTTGCTTTATCTCACGTTTGCCGCGGCCAAACCCGCGCTGCTTGTGGTTGGAAACATACCGTTCGCGCTTGTTGGCGGGATTGCCGCGTTGTGGATTCGCGGCATGAACCTGAACCTGTCGGCGTCCATCGGTTTCATCGCGCTCTTCGGCGTTGCGATGCTGAACGGAGTCGTGCTGGTGAGTTCGATCAATCAGCTGGCGCGGTCCGGCGTAGGCGTGCATGATGCGGTCATCGCCGGAGCCCGCCGCCGATTGCGCCCGGTTCTGATGACCGCAAGCGTCGCGATGTTCGGGTTCATTCCGATGGCGACCGCGACTTCCACCGGAGCCGAGGTTCAGAGACCGCTTGCCAGTGTCGTGATCGGCGGATTATTCACGTCCACTCTGCTGACGCTGTTCCTTTTGCCGGTGCTGTACAGGTGGGCGTTTCAGGCGATGGGCCGCAAATCTTCGCAGGAACTCCAACCGCAGACAATCCCTGCAATTGAGGATCAGATTTGACGTCCGCGTTGCCGGCAGGTCAAAGCATCTTTCGCGCGGCGGCAAAGCGATATGTCCGGACCAGGAGTCGGACGACTGTTTCGCCGTCGGGATCGCTTACCGGGTTGACCGGCACGAAGAGCACAGTCTCTTCCCGCCGCGATAAGACATTGCTCACCACCAGCGCGCGCATCATCCGGATTGCGTCGCGGACATCCGGGCAAACGAAGCCGAGCCAGCCGGCATATTGATGACTCGATGGTTCAAGCCCGGTTGCGAATTGGACAGCCTCCGCTATCCTGCCGCGGAGTGTTTCGTGCCTGTCGGCTTGCACATTATGGTTTGAGAGCGCTGGCTGTACCAGCGGCGATTCGGCAGCCATTTTTGCGAAAAGATTGGCGATCTCCCGCTGCTGAGACGGCCACATGTGTTCAATCCAGTAATGGCGGGTCTTTGCCACGACGGTGATTACGTTCTTGATCTCTTTTTCAATTCGGTAGGCCGGTCCCGCCGGAAGATTGAGCACTGCGCCTTCCGCACGCGCGGACACATTCTCGATGACGATCGCCCGAACCAGCCATTCAGCCATACCAGGACTCTCGCAGTGCATACGAACCCATCCCGGATTCGACGAAGGCTCCGCCGCGCACTCGGCAACCATCTTGACCCCGCGACAGATCTCCTCGACAACCTCTCGATACCGAACGGGCTCCGCGTCTATTTCCGCTCGGGATCCGGGCTCAAGAAGCTTTCCCTTGTGAGGAGGACCGCCTGCCATTGCCAAGTCGCAGAAAGTCTCCCAAATTTCATTCCAGGCCACCTTGCCGTCCCTGCCGTATATCAGGCTTGCGGACCCCATTGACACCGGCGCCAGGTCCTCGTAGCAGTCTTGATATTCCTCGGGAAGAATTGCCTTGAGCCTGATTTCCAGTTCCTCGAATGCCGCTTGATCGGTCAAGCTTCCTGTCATTTCCACCTGCTTCATATAGCTGATTCCGAACCGTGGTGACTCTGCCGAACTTCTCGCACGCCTGGACCATTCAGGGCGCGCAGTCGCCGATATCGCAGCGTTCCTCACCAGCTCCATGAGGAGGTAACTGAACCTGGGCGAATGCCAATCTCAGCCCCTCGACGCCTGGATCGCTGCCGGTGCCTTCTGCGTCAAGATCATCGTAGCGTCGCCATTTGTAGAACCAGATAGACGCCATCCAGCTCACCGCGAAAAGGCCAACAATGAAATAGCCAAGCAGGTCGAAATTCGCGTTGAGTTTTTCGATCAGCCCCCAAAACGTTCCATGAAGATGGAACTGGCCGGCCAGGAGTCCGAGCGCTTCGATCCCTCCCACCGCTATCCCGACAACGACTGAAACCAGGGTAATCGTCATGTTGTAATACAGCTTGCGGATCGGCTTGACAAATGCCCACCCATAGGCCCCAAGCATCAGAATATTGTCCGTGGTGTCGATCAGCGACATGCCCGCGGTGAAGAGCGCCGGGAAAACCAGAATAGACCAGAGAGAGAGGCCTTTGGCAGCTTCGGCGGCCGAGATGCCCAGAAGCCCGATCTCCGTCGCCGTATCGAATCCGAGGCCGAACAGGACACCCAGCGGGTACATATGTCGGCTCCGACGAATCAGCGCGAACATGGGACGAAACAAACGGGACAGAACTCCACGGCCGCCGAGCAATAAATCAAGATCTTCCGCTACATAGGGATCTCCGCGGCGGACTCGCCGGAAAGCGGAATAAACGGAGCGCAGAACAATCAGGTTCACCCCGGCGATTCCGAATAGAAACAATGTCGAGACCAGCGTGCCGACCACGCCCCCAATTTGTCTCGCAGCCTGCATGCGGTTTTGAAGTGAGAGCGCCGCCGCGGCAATGGCCACCGACCCGATGACCACGATCGTCGAATGACCCAAAGAGAACATGAACCCGACAGCGACGGGACGCCTGCCTTCCTGCATCAGCTTGCGTGTCACGTTATCGATGGCCGCGATGTGATCGGCGTCTACCGCGTGCCGCAAGCCGAAGCTGTAGGCAAGAAACGCAGTGCCCAGCAGAACCGGATGGTTCCGAAGCGCAACGAGCGCCCATACCCAAGCCGACATATTTATTGCCAGCAGGATTCCATACATTCCGAGAACTCTGCCTCGAATGCCGCCTGGTGCGTCGCTGAGGATCGCGCGGAGGAAATTAAACATCGTCTTCGTCAAAAATGAAGCTTGGCTGCCACCTGCAGCAGTCGGGGCGCGGCGGCGCTCACTACGTGTCCGAAATTGGGGTCGTTAACCTCTCCGTCCACCGCGGCCGGCCCATAAAACTGCGCGTGGTTGAAAACGTTGAAGGCTTCGACGCGGATGTCCAGCGACTTCGATTCCGTGATCCGAATGTTCTTGCTGAGCTGAGTATCGAAATTCTCGATCCCCGGCCCATAAAAACTCCGTCGCGCGGCGTCGCCCAATTGCCCCAGGGCTTCTGTCGCGAACGCGGCGGGATTGAATTCGGGCAGCCCATTACGAGGGTTTGTATTGATATCGAGCGGCAGGCCGAGGTACTGCGGCGTATCCAGCAGCTCATTGTTGACCCCATCGCCCAGAGTGCCAAGCAGGGAGTTATCCGAATCGTCGGCAAGCGTCACCGGAAACCCGGTGGCGAATCGCGTTGTGCCGGAAATAATCCAGCCCTCGGTCAAACGGTTGTGCCCGAACCATCGGTCGAAGGGGATCAGGTAGTCGTACGTAATCACCACGTCGTGCCTCATGTCCCAGCTCGAGGGAGCGCGGGTCAGCGCCATGTTGAACGGATTGACTTGTTCGCCCAGATTGGAGGCGTCGTCAATCGAATGCGAATATGTATATCCCATCAGGACGTTCGAGCGCTTCCCGATCGTGACCTTGTAGTTCACCTGCAGCGCGTTGTAGTCCGAGTTGCCTGTGGTCTTTTGCGCCGTCATCGAGCCGTAGTTGCAGCCGAGTCCCACACGCGTGCAGGTGTAACTCTGGCCCGACGCCGATACATAGGTGGAATCCTCTCCATATGGACCACACGTGGAAGTTCCGGGAGCCACCTCACCTGGCTGGCTGAGGCTCAGACACAGGGCGGGATTGCCAAGGTTGGTCGGAAATAGCACCAACAAGTGGTGCCCTTCATTACCCGCGTAGCTTACCGTCAACAGGGAACTTCCGGCGATTTGCCTTTGTATGGAGAACATGTAGTTCTCCGTGTAGGGAACGCTGTCCTTATAGTAGAAATACGGATCAGCGCTGATCGGGGTCACGGACGGCCAGTTGAACGCCGTATAGGGGTTGGTGGCCGAAACATTGTGCGGCGGGAAACTGAACGGATAGGGGTCGGTATTCACCGTACCGTCGCTCGCGTTGATGAAAGGAGCCGCGAAAAGCGGCGGCGCGGGGCTCAGATAGTTATAACCGTAGGGCGGAACGCCGTACATGATGCCTGCCGTCAGGCCCGGAAACGCCGTGTAAAAGATGCCGTAGCTGGCCCGGATGCTGCTCTGGCCGGAGCCTCCGAATATCCTGCGCAGCAGCCGATTTTCAAACTTTGGCGAATACGCGATTCCGAGGCGCGGCGCGAGGTTTCTGTACTTCGTCGGCGAAAGCGTCGAAGGAATTCCGGGATCGCCGGGAACGACTAGACCCGGGATCGCATTCGGGTAAAGCACCGACTGTTCACCGGGAACCACGGTCTGAATGTTGTTGTATTTTTCGTTCCAGGGCCGGATGAGGTCCCATCGCAGGCCCACATTGATCGTCAGGTTTTCCTTCAGGTGCCAGCTGTCTTCCGCATAGGCCCCCACGTATTTGTTG
>JASHSD010001015.1 GCA_030036985.1 Bryobacteraceae bacterium | reverse complement strand
CGAAGGACCACAAATTCGACGTCACGTCCGATTTTCTGGATCGGCTGCGGCTGGCTTCGGTTCGGCTGACCGGAGGCGGATCGGGTTCGTTTGTCTCTCCGACCGGGCTTCTGCTCACGAACCAGCACCTCGTCGCCGATTGCCTTCGTCAGCACAACGATCTGCAGAACGGCTTCTATGCGGCGGCGGAATCGGCTGAGATGAAATGCCCCGGCATCGAAGCCGAGGTGCTCCTGAGCGTCGAGGATGTCAGCACGCGCGTGAGAGGCGCGTCGGAGAAGCAGTCCATCCAGCAGCGCAACGCCGCGATCGCGCGGGTGGAGAAGGATTGCGCCGCGAAGTCCGGGAATCGGTGCGCGGTTGTCACGCTCTTTTCCGGCGGGCGCTACGATCTGTATCAATACAAGATCTACTCCGACCTGCGACTGGTTTTTGCGCCGGAATACGAACTCGCGTTCTTCGGGCGCGAGCGCGACAGCATTACTTATCTGCGGTACGGTCTGGATGTGGCGTTCCTGCGGGCCTATGAAAACGACAAGCCCGCCGCCACGCCGCATTTCTTCAAATGGAGCACCGATGCGCCGCGCGAGAACGATCTCGTGGTGGCTGTCGGGAATCCCGCCGCTACCGCGCGTCTGGCCACCGCGGCGCAGCTCGCGTTCTATCGGGACACAGAGCTTCCGCTTACCGTTCGCCGTTTGCAGACCGCGATCGGGCTGGTTAACGCGGCGTCGGAGGGCGCGGAGAAACAGGCGGTGATGACGGACCTGCTCGGGCGGTACAAGATCACCGCGGGCAAGCTGATCGGTCTGCGCGACGACCGGCTCATCGCACGCAAAACCAATTTCGAAGGGAAGATCCGGCGCGCGGTGCAGGCATCGAAAGCGGGCACGGAGGGCACGAAGATTTGGGACGAAGTCGCCGCCGCGTACAAGAGCTGGACGCCGTTCGAGAGGCCGTATCAGATTCTTGAAGCCGATCCCGCGCCCGGTTCCACGCTGTTCCGGATGGCGCGGCGCATCGTGCGGGGCGAGGATCCGGGGGCCGGGTCCGTCAACGAGCAGTTGGAGATCGCGGTGCTGACGCAGTATCTCGACGAACTGCGAATGCTGGGCGATAAAGAGGCGCCGCAGAAGGCGATTTTTCAGGGACGCACGCCGCGTCAGGCTGCCGAGGCGTACGTGCACGACGGCAGGGACGGCGTGGTCCGCCTGGCGAAGGTTTTGGATGGGCCGGCGCGCAAACTGGCGAAGAAACATGACGACGTGATCGGCACGCTGGAGACATCGGCAGCCGAGAAGATCGCGCAGTATCGGTTCAAGCTTTTCGGCGCGGCGGATTATCCTGACGCCACCGGCACGCCGCGCGTGGAGTTCGGCGAGGTGAAGGGATACGTCGATCGGGCGGGCGTTTCCATGCCGTATGCGTCCACGTTTGGGGGGCTGTTTTATCGCAAGGAGAATCAGGGGCCCTGGCTTGTGCCGCAGCGGTGGGTCGACCGGCAGGCTCAGTTGAATCTCGCGTTGCCGCTCGATTTCGTCAGCACTTGCGATATCGGCGGCGGCGATTACGGCAGTCCGGTGGTGGACCGTGCGGGCGATCTGGTCGGTGTTACGTTCGACGGGAATTTGGAGAGTTTGCCGGATCTATATTTATACACGAATGAGCAGGCTCGGGCTGTGCACGTTTCGACTGTCGGGATTGTGGAATCGCTGGAGAAGGTTTACGGGGCGACGGGGCTGCTGAAAGAGTTGGGCGCTGCGACCGTGGTGAGTCGGAAGGCAGTGGAATAGTTCTGCAGGGACCAGCGGGGTTGCCAACCCCGCGCGGGATGCCATCCTGCCCTACACTAAAGAGCTACCGGCTCAAAAGCCTGTAGGATTGGTTGCGACTGAAAGTCGCCTGAAGCGAACCGTGGCGCATGCACTCGTGCGTGTCGCGTCCCGACTCTTCGGGACGCCTGCTTGGCGCCACCACAAGTGCCCGGAGGAGTCCGGGCACGGCAGAATGAGAGTCTGCGCCACGAGGACACGAAAGCAAAAGTGAAACCCGCTGAAAGCTGAATTGCTACGGGGCGATTACGATTGGGGCGCGGGGAAAGGCGAACTTCCGACCCACTTCGTCAATGACGTTGAACTGGCAGGTGTAGCGGCCGGGCGTCAGGTCCTTCAGCGGAACCTGGATTTTCACCGCGACCGTCTCCGGACGCGTTTGGGCCAGGTCTTTCTCATCCAGCGGGCCGATTTCAAATGCCTTGGCGCCTTTCTGATTGAACAGATCCATACTTACTTTGACCCGCCGTTCTCTTGCGTTTGCAGGATCGGCCTGCGCGTCGTAAACGTCGAAGGTCACGTACAAATTCTGATTGCGGCGGAACACGTGCGTGATGTTCGGGACCAGTTTCTCGTCGCCCACGATTAGCGGATTGGCCGCGGCTTCTCGCTGCGAAAACCTCTCCGCCACGCCGACGGCCGCTTTGATCGGCTCGCGTTGACTGCTCCAGACGATGCTGCTCATCTTGAGTCCCGAGGTGTCGGCGGCGAGGTCGGGAATGGTGAAGCTGGTCTCGAAAGTGCCCATCTTGCCGGTCACGTTTTCGCGCACGAGGAACTTCATGCGATAACGGCCCGGCTCCAGGGTGAAGCCGGCGTTGTATTGGAAGCTTCGGCGTCCGGCCGCCGCAGCCTTGTCTTCGTCGAGCTTGATCTTGATGAAGTCGCGGACATTGCCCACTACGGCATGGGTTTCGTCCTGAATCTGGCCGAGAAAATCGAACTGCGTCACGCTGGCGCCGCCTTTGGCCGCAAGCGCGACGACCGATCCGGGGATCTTCACCGAAACCGGAACGAAGTAGGCAGTTGGCGAGACGCGGAAATAATCGACCTGCAGGGCGAGCGGCAGATCCGTGATCGGATCGCCCGCCGCGATCGCTTCCTTCAACTGCTGTTCCTTATCCGAGCCGCTCATCTTCTGCCAGGTCTTCGAGGCCCAGTAGCCGGGACGATGTTCGAGCCTGGCCTGGATGCCGTTCGTCAGCTTGACGGTGATGCGGCGATATTTGCCATCCTCGGCGGCGTTGGTTGAATAATAGCCGAGGATGTAATAGCTGCGCAGATCCTGCTGGGCGTTTTTGACGCCCCCGGCGATGTCATTGCTGTCGAGGAAGGCCCTGCCGCCGGTGTCTTCGGCGAGAGTGACCAGAGTCTCCTGGGAATCGTTGATCTGGGCCCGCTGCGAGTTGTAGACGGAGCCGTTGAAGATGCCGGTGCCGCGAGAGGCGGCCTTGCTCGCGCCGCCGCCGGGAGGGTCGGCCATCAGGCCGCGGGCGTCGATGGGATAGATTGCTACGTTGGCTTTCATCGCCGCGTTGATCGAAGCTTCCAGCTGCGCCTGGTTATCGATGCCGGTTTTGCTGACGCCGGAGGAAAAATAGATGAGCGCCTTTTTCTCGGGCAGCGCGGACAACATGCGCGAGGCCTGTTCCAGCGCGGCCAGTTTCTGATCGGTATTGAAGATGTTGAATTCGGTTTCGTCGGCCACGAACGCCGCGCCGGTGTCTTCGCCGTTGGCGTCGTCTGTATCGGCGAGGCCCGCGAGTTCGCTCATTTCGCCGATGGGCAGTTGGCGGATGATGTTCCCCAGCACTTCACGGTCGGAAGTGAAATCGCTCAGGATCTGCACTTCGCTGGTGTAGAGCATGATCGCGACGAGGTCGTCCTTCGTAATCTGCTTGTTGAGGTAATCGAGACCGGCATCCTGCGCGCGCAGCTGCTCGGGGATGCCCATGGAAGAGAAGTCGAAATAGAAAACAATAAGACGCTTGCCGTGGTACTGGATCTCGCCGGGCGTGTGCGTGCTGATGGTTGTCTTGGGCGTTTCGGGCAGGACGAGCTGATCCGAGAGCGAGAGCGTCGCGGGCGGTTCGGGATCGTTCGACAGCTTCTGGTATTCGAACACCGACACCTTCTGCGGCTTGCCGTTTTCGAGGACCGAAAAATCGGATTGCTTCAGGCCTTCGATGGGCTTGCCCGCTTTGTCGCGCACGGTCACGTCGACGATCACCAGATTGCTGCGGGCGGTGAACGTGGGGGTTGTCGGGGTGGTTGGCGTTTGCGCGGCCTGCTGGGCCAGCAGCGGAAGAACGAGCGCGATCGCGATGAAAGCTCTCATCAGAAATTGAACCTCAACAGCAGGGTTGCCGTGCGCGTGGCCGAGGCCGCGGTCGGCAGTCCGTAGGTCAGCGAATTCACCGTAGTGCCAAAGCCGCTGATGTAGACGTGATTCAGCACGTTGTTGGCGCTGATGCGCAGCTGCAGCTGACGCCGGCTCTCGCCGAAGCGGAAGGCGCGGTTCAGCGCTGCGTTCAGCGAAAACTGGCCGGGGCCGGTGATGGTGTCGCGCCCGGCGTTTCCATACTCGCCGGTCGGCGGGGTGGTGAAGGCGAACTCGTTGAAGAACGGATAATCGCCGCCGTTGACCGGCAGTCCCGTGGCTTCGGCGCGCAGATTTCCGCCCAGCGCGGCCACGCCTCCGGTGTTCGAGATATTGCCGGCGACGTACGCGGTGAGCGGCATGCCGGTCGCGGCCGTGAGGGTTCCGTTGAATGTCCAACCGGCCAGCGCATGCTCTTTCC
>JASHSD010001014.1 GCA_030036985.1 Bryobacteraceae bacterium | reverse complement strand
CCGAGCTGCAGATGTTCGAAACCGGCATCAAGGTGATCGATCTGCTGGAGCCCTACCTGCGCGGCGGGAAAATCGGGCTGTTCGGCGGCGCGGGCGTGGGCAAGACCGTCGTCATCATGGAGCTGATCAACAACATCGCCATGAAACATGGCGGCGTCTCGGTGTTCGCGGGAGTGGGCGAGCGCACGCGCGAAGGCAACGATCTCTGGACCGAAATGCAGGAATCGGGCGTTATCGATCCGAAGGATTACACGAAGTCGAAGGTCGCGCTGATTTACGGCCAGATGACGGAGCCGCCCGGGGCGCGTCTGCGCGTGGGCCTGACCGGTCTGACCGTCGCCGAGTATTTTCGCGACGAGGAAGGGCAGGACGTGCTGCTCTTCATCGATAATATTTTCCGCTTCACGCAGGCGGGTTCGGAAGTGTCGGCGCTGCTCGGCCGCATGCCGAGCGCGGTGGGTTATCAGCCCAATCTCGCCAGCGAAATGGGCGAACTACAGGAACGCATCACGTCGACCCGGAAGGGTTCGATCACGTCCGTGCAGGCGATTTACGTGCCCGCCGACGATTACACCGATCCGGCGCCGGCGACGGCGTTCGCGCACCTCGACGCGACGACCAACCTTTCGCGTCCGATCGCCGAGATGGGTATTTATCCGGCCGTCGATCCGCTGGCTTCGACTTCGCGCATTCTGGATCCGGTGATTCTGGGCGAGGAGCATTACGGCGTGGCGCAGCAGGTGAAGGGCGTGCTGCAGCGTTATAAGGATCTGCAGGACATCATCGCGATTCTGGGCGTCGACGAGCTGAGCGACGACGACAAGCTGCTGGTGGCGCGGGCGCGCAAGATTCAGAAGTTTTTGTCGCAGCCGTTCCATGTGGCCGAGCAGTTCACGGGCTTCAAGGGCAAGTACGTGAAGCTCGCGGACACGATCCGAAGCTTCAAGGAGATTGTCGACGGCAAGCACGACGAACTGCCGGAGCAGGCGTTCTATATGCAGGGCACGATCGAGGACGTGGTCGAGAAGGCCAAGCAGATGGGTCAGGCATAAAAATGCAGCTCCAGCTGGTGAGTCCGGAGCGGATGCTGGTCGACGAGCAGGTCGACGAGGTGCAGATTCCCGGTTTGAACGGGTATCTGGGCGTGCTGCCCGGACATGCGCCGCTGCTTTCGGAACTGGCGGCTGGCGGCGTGCTGACGTATAAGTCGGGCGCGGGCGCGAAGGTGCTGGCGGTGTTCGGCGGATTCGTGGAAGTGCAGGCGGACCGCGTGCGGGTGCTGGTGGACGGGGCGGAACGCGCGGAAGAGATTAATGTCGAGGAAGCCCGCGCGCAATTCAGTAAGGCGACTGAGCCGGATGAGATTGCGCGGGCGCAGGCTAAGCTGGACGCGGCGGGGAAATAGCGGCGGTCGACTCGCTCTCGTCCCTGCCGCTATTGGCGGAGCTATTTACGCGGTCAACTCCAGTCTCGTCAAAATCAATCGTAGTCTGGAACAGATCGCATCTTCACGACCGCCGAAACCCTGACTTGGGGTCATTTTCATTGGCTAATGCAATGGAGAAGACGGTCTCGAAGGACGCCGGAATTTCCTCATGGTGATCGATGCAATCGGCGACGACCCTCAATGCCAATGCGCGGACGGCGGTAACAGCCAATTTCCGCGAGTCTCCGTAGGCCATCACTCCGGGCATGGACTCGATATCGGCCCACCAACGGCCATCTTCCTCCCGGCCGTAGTCGACGGACGCGCTCGGTTCCGGAACAGGCTCGCCGATTTCCCGCATCGCCTCGAAATGCGCGGCCAACGCGTCCTGGAAGTTGCGGCGGGTTTCCGCTATGGTATCGCCGACGGCAGCGCATCCGGAAACGTCAGGTGAATACGCGGAATAGCTCGTTGCTGTTCGCTCGATGATAACCGGGTAGCGTGTCTCGCGCACTTTATTCCGCCTTCCTGAGCTTATCGCTGAGTGTGCCTGGCGTCGGTTCCCTTCCGTCGTTGCCGGGAACGGTGATGACCAAGGCGCGATTTGGATGTTTGAAATGCCGAATGACGCGTCCATGATATGCCACTCGGCATTCGGCGCTTCTACGCGGAGCTGGGGCGACTACACTTAAGACGTATGGGCGAGGCGCGTCACTTCCCTGCCAGGATATTGAAATCGGCAGCCGCCCGGGTTGGTGTTCTGGTGTTTCTTGCCTTGCCCTCTCCGCAGGCCGTTCACGGCCAACCACGCTCTTCCGTCCCCGAGTTGCTCCGGCAATTCGAAGCCGAGACGGTATTCTGGCGGCAGTTCGAAGTGGCTAAGGCGATCGTCGCGGCGAACGTTGCAGGCGTTCTCCCCCGGTTGGAGCCTTGGCTGACGCACGAAGACAGGGGGTTACGAGGAAATGCCGCGTTCATCTTTGCCCGGCTTGGCGATCCTCGCGGGTTTGACACGATCATTGCCATTCTCGACGATCGTTCCCCAAACCGGGCAATTCACAGCATCTCTTGGACAGGTGGTCCATCGATCCGGGGCCAGATCCGCCAGGACCGCTACTACGCCGCACACCTGCTGGGCGACTTGAAGGACCCGCGCGCGATCCCGATCCTTGTCCCTCTCCTGACGGACCCCGACGTAAAGGACATTGTGCCGTGGTCTCTCGGCCAGATTGGCGACAAATCCGCGATTCAACCGTTGATCGGAACGCTGAGTAATCCCGATCCGAGTATGCGGGTTCTCGCGATCGACGCCCTTGTTGAACTCAAGGCTGCTGAAGCCCTCCCTCGCCTTCGTTTGTTGCTGAACGACCATGCGAGATCGAATTTCGACAAACTCGAATCGGTTGCCGAGGCCGCTCAGGCTGCCATCGCTGAACTACAGTAGACGCCCGCCCCGCCTATCCGGAGAAGGGCAGTTTGCCAACTCGAAGCCGGCCGTTCCGGAAGGTAGCCACGCATCGCGCCAGAAGGTCCGTCTCCAGCACGGGCAGCGCAGGAACCAGCGTATTCAGGTAGTCCCGCCCAATGAGCAGGTTCGGATCGCGAAACAGAATAAAGGACGGTCCCGCCGCCTCCTGAATTGCAACAGCTGGCCGAAGTCGGTGTCCGCAGAAACTGCGATGCGCTCTTCAACGAGATCCCCGGCAAGGATCGCTTCGTTACTGGCCGCATGCATTCCGTAGCCGCGGACATGAACGGCGTCCTGTCCGGCGGCCACGAGCAATTCGGCGAGCTGTGGCGGCAGGGCGTTGTCGATGAGAAATTTCAAGCGGAGCGCGGGAGAGACTGTTCACGCTCGGTTGCCGAGGCCGCCGCAAAGCGCAGGCACTCCCGAATGTCTTCCGGTTCGAGGTCCGGATACTGGGAAAGGATTTCGCGCTCCGTCAGACCGCCGGCCATCAGGCGCAGAACTGTGGCTACCGGAATCCGGAGATGCCGGAGACACGGGACTCCGCCCATCTGGGCCGGGTTGATCGTGATTCGCTCCAGATTCCTCATGTCTGCTTCATTGTCGCGGGCACGACGGACCTGATGCAATGCCCGCTGTAGGCTGGAGAAGAAGGCGATGGCAACCAATTCACCCATCGAATGGACGGATGCCACGTGGAACCCGGTGACGGGGTGCGACAAGATCAGTCCCGGGTGCAAGCACTGCTATGCGGAGCGGATGGCCAAACGGCTGCAGGCGGCGCGGAATCCGAATTACACGAATGGGTTTGAGTTGACGCTGCAGCCGCAGATGCTGGTGCGGCCACTCGAGTGGAGAAAGCCCAGGAACATCTTTGTCAATTCGATGAGCGATCTGTTCCATTGCGACGTTCCGCTCGAATATATTCAACGCGTTTTCGACGTGATGAATGAAGCCGACTGGCACCAGTATCAGGTCCTGACCAAACGGTCGGAGCGTGTTCGCGATTTGAACGCACACCTCCGATGGGCGCCGCATATCTGGATGGGAGTCAGCGTCGAAAACGCGAAGTACCTCGAACGCATCGACCATCTGCGCGAGACACGCGCGCAGGTGAAATTCCTTTCGCTCGAGCCGCTGCTGGGGCCGCTCCACAACATGGATTTGCGCGGAATCGACTGGGCCATTGTCGGCGGGGAATCCGGTCCGGGCGCCCGGCCGGTGGACCCGGCTTGGGTCACAGACATTCGGGATCAGTGCGTCGATGCCGGGGTCGCGTTCTTCTTCAAACAGTGGGGCGGCGTCAATAAAAAGAAGACCGGGCGCGAACTGGAGGGGCGAACCTGGGATGAGAAGCCGGCGCTTGCGGTGATCTCGTGACGTCCCGATTGGTTGTGCATTGCAAAAAGGAAAAATACGATGTTTACATCGGGAGGGCTGTGCCTCGCAGCGGACTGAAGGCGTCGGTGTGGGGCAATCCGTTCGTGATCGGCAAAGACGGCACGCGCGAAGAGGTGATGCGGAAGTATCGCGAGTGGCTGCTCGCGAATCCGGAGCTGCTCAGGAGACTGCCCGAGTTGAAGGGGAAGGTGCTCGGCTGCTGGTGCGCCCCGGAGGCATGCCATGGGGACATCCTGTCGGAGCTGGCGAATCAACGTCGGGATGAGTCTCCGGCGCTCGAGACGCCAGCGTCCGCGCCACGAAGCTAGAATCAAAGTTCTTCTCGTCTCTTTCAATATGCATTCGCGCCTGATCTGCTTCAACTCCTCATGCCGGAGGGAGTACGCGATTACCGATGTTCTCTATAACTGCCCGAAATGCGGCGGGCTGCTCGAAGCGCGGTACGATTTCGGCAAACCCCACGCCGGCGCATGGAAGGCCGCATGGCGCGAGCGGCGCATGTCGAACGCGCCGCTGTGCCAGAGCGGCGTCTGGCGTTATCGGGAGCTTTTTCCTTTCGTCGATGACGATCGCCATATCGTCACGCTGCGCGAGGGAAACACGCCGCTGCTCGATGGTCCGCGCGCGGCCGAGTATGGCGGACTTGCGCGGCTCACCTTCAAGCATCAGGGGTTCAACCCCACCGGCTCGTTCAAAGACAACGGTATGACGGGCGGCGTGGCGCAGGCGCGCCGACTGGGCATGAAGCGCGTGGCGTGCGTCTCCACCGGCAACACTTCGGCGTCGATGGCAGCTTATGCGAGCGCCGGCGGGCTCGAACCACTCATCTTCATTCCGCATGGCAACATCTCCTACGGCAAGCTCGCGCAGGCGCTCGAATATGGCGCGCGCACGTTTCAGGTGGAGGCGAATTTCGACCAGATCCTCGCGCTGGTGCGGGCGCTGGCCGAGCGGCTCGGTATTTATCTGCTGAACTCGATCAATCCCTTCCGCATCGAAGGCCAGAAATCGATCGTTATCGAAATGATGGATCAGCGCGACTGGAGCGCGCCGGATTGGATCGTACTGCCGGGCGGCAATCTGGGCAACACATCGGCCTTCGGCAAAGGGCTGCGGGAGATGAGTGAATTGGGGCTGATCGAGCGTCTGCCGCGTCTCGCGGTGGTGCAGGCCGAAGGCGCCAGTCCATTCTATGAATACATGCGGGCGCACGGGCGCACGCCGTTCCGGGCGCAGGAGCATCCGGAAACGCTGGCCACGGCTATCAAGATCGGCGACCCGGTTTCCTGGCCCAAGGCGCAGTTCGAAATCGAGACCACGGACGGCGTGGTGGAGCGCGTCAGCGAACAGGAGATTGCCGATGCGAAGGCGGTGATCGGGCAATGCGGCATCGGCTGCGAGCCGGCTTCCGCGGCCACGCTCGCGGGCATCCGCAAACTGACCGCGGCGGGTGTGATTGCGCGTGACGCCGATGTGGTCGCGGTGTTGACCGGCAACGTTCTGAAGGACCCGGATTACATCTATCGCTACCATACGGGTCAGCTGAAAGCGCCGGACGATACGCCGATCCGGTCGACGTTCGGGAATCAGCCGATCGTCGTGCCAAACGATGCCGAGCGGATCACGCAGCTGATCGGGTAAGGTAGCGCAGAAGTTCGCGTAACGCGTTGCCGCGGTGGCTGACGTCGAATTTCCTGGGGCCGTCCACTTGGCCGAAGGAGCAGCCGAAGGGCGGGTAGTAGAAGAGCGGATCGTAACCGAATCCGCCGGGGCCGCGCGGGGCGCGCAGGATCTCGCCTTCCACTTCGCCGCGGAATGTGCGGACGACTTCGCCCGCCTCGGCCAGGGCGATCACGCAGACGAAGCGCGCGGTGCGATCGGACCTGTCGCCCAGGCGTTGCAGCAGCAGTTCGTTGTTGGTCTGATCGGTCGCATTCGGCCCGGCATAGCGCGCGGAGTAAACCCCCGGAGCGCCGCCCAACGCATCGACTTCGAGTCCGGAATCGTCGGCGAAGAGCGGTCCGGGCGCGAATTGGCTGTAGTACGCCGCTTTGAGACGGGCGTTTTCTTCGAAGGTTGCGCCGGTTTCCTCGGGCGCGGGAATCTGCTTCAGATTTGCGAGAGGTTCGATATCGATGTCAAGCAGTTCGCCCGCCAGCTGAAATTCGCGGAGCTTGCCCGGATTGCCTGTGGCGCACCAGATCTTCACAACGCGCTTCTCTTCACGACATTTCGAGGGCGGCCTTCTGCAGCGCCAGCAGCTCGGCGATACCCGTCCTGGCCAGCGCGGTCATTCGGCTCATTTGTTCGTCGTCGAAGCTCTTGTGTTCGGCGGTGGCCTGATATTCGACAAAACGGCCCGCGCCGGTCATCACGACATTCGCGTCGACCTCGGCGCGCGAATCTTCCTCGTAACAGAGATCGAGGATGGCTTCGCCGTCGAGCATGCCGACGCTGATCGCGGCCACCGCGCCCATCAACGGCGACTTCACCAGCGCCTTGTAACGCAGCAACT
Source organism: Bryobacteraceae bacterium (assembly GCA_030036985.1). GTDB lineage: Bacteria > Acidobacteriota > Terriglobia > Bryobacterales > Bryobacteraceae > BOG-234. The sequence continues at coordinate 1,110 of JASHSD010001014.1, read as the reverse complement.
GCTTCACGGCGAGCGCCAGGGCCACGTACGCCCCGGTGATTGACGCAACGCGCGTGCCGCCGTCGGCCTGCAACACGTCGCAATCGAGGATGATCGACCGCTCTCCCAGTACGCTCATATCGACGACCGCCCGCAAAGACCGGCCGATCAGGCGCTGGATCTCGTGTGTGCGGCCGCTGGGTTTGCCCTTCGACACTTCGCGCGGCGTTCGGGTGGATGTGGCGCGGGGCAGCATCGAATATTCCGCGGTGACCCAGCCTTTGCCGGTATTGCGCAGGAAAGGGGGCACGGAAGTCTCGATGCTGGCGGCGCACAGCACCTGCGTGTTGCCCACGGTGATGAGCGCCGAGCCCTCGGCCGTTTTCAGATAGCCGGTCGCGATTTCAACCGGGCGTAATTCATCTGCCCGGCGGCCGTCAGGACGCATATCGCACCACCAGGTAAAGGAGAATCACAACCAGAATTAATCCCAGGACCAGAAACACGATGCAGGGCAGGCCGGCCTTCATTTGCGGCGTCGCGTCGGACTTGGACTTCGGCCTTACAGGTTTGAACTTAGCCATTCGCTGTCGAGATTGTTATCTTACGGAGGTGATCGGGCGACGAGAAACATTCAGTTTACTATCCGTGTCGATGGCGCTCGCGGGGTGCAGCGCATCGAAGGCGTCCGAGCCGGATCTGCCGCGTTCGGTTTCGCCGGGATGGACGCGGACGGCGTTGGCGCGCGCTCCATTGCCCGCGGCGGTTCCGCCCGCCGGGGCGCCGCAATGCTGGAAGGCCGATTATTCCGGGCAAGCCGGGCCGCGGACGTCGGCCGAGGTCTGGGTTTGCGTGTACGCGACGAGCGACGGCGCTTTCGACGCCATGCAGCGCGCGCGGGCCGAAGCGCAGATGGTGAGGTTTCAGGACCGGCGTTATCTGGTGCTGGTGAAGTGGAATGATGCGCCGAAGGCCAGTCTTACGGCGCTGGTGCGGGCGATTCAGAAGGCGGTTCAGTCCCTGGCGGGTTGATGCTCCCGGTAGAATAACCTTCAACCACTCCCTTGCGGCCGTGGCTCAGAAGCCCGTTCCGAGCCGCGCGCGCAAGCAAGCGGTTTTTCGCAAACGGAT
>JASHSD010001013.1 GCA_030036985.1 Bryobacteraceae bacterium | reverse complement strand
AGCGGGGAAGATCGACGCCATCGGCTTCGGTCTGCTCGGCGTTTCCATGGCCTGCCTCCAGGTGATTCTGGACAAAGGCCAGGAAGTCGACTGGTTCGGCGCGATCTGGATCCGCTGGATGACGCTTATCGCGATCGCCACCCTCGCCGGTTTTCTGATTCGCGAACTCAGGGTACGCGCGCCGTTGGTGGACTTGCGGGTCTTCCGCGACCGCAATTTCGCTCTCGGATGTCTGCTGATCGCGCTGTTCGGCGGCGTGATTTACGGCGTGGTGACGCTTCTGCCGCTGTTCTATCAGACGCTGCTCGACTATTCGGCGGGCGCCGCCGGCTGGGCGGTGAGCCCGCGCGGAATCGGCGCCATTGTGGTGATGCCTCTCATCGGCGCTCTCACCGCGCGCATTGACAATCGCTGGCTGATCCTGACCGGATTCGTCGTTTTCGGCTATTCCAGCATTTGGATGGCGCGGCTGACGCTCCAGATCGGACCGTACTCGCTCCTCTGGCCGATCATTGTGAGCGGCATGGGCACGGGGATGGTATTCGTGCCGCTGGCGACGATCTCGATGGGGACTCTGGCCAACGAACAGATGGGCAACGCCACCGGCCTGTTCAATCTCCTGCGCAACGTGGGCGGCGGCTTCGGCATTTCCATCGTGAACACAATGGTGGCGCGGCACACACAGATGCATCGCGCCGAGTTGGTGCAGAACCTCGCGCCGCAAAGCCCGATCTTCCGGCAGAGCTTCGATCAGATCCGCGGGCTGATGGCGCAGTACGTCGGCCCGCTCTTTTCAGACCTGCGCTCCTATGCGCTTCTGCAGGGCACGCTGGACCAGCAATCCGCCGCGTTTTCGTACGTGGACGTCTTCCGCGATCTGGCGCTGGCCTGTTTCGCCTGCGGCCTCATCGTGCTGTTCATGAAGCGCGTGAAAGGGCGCAAAGGCTCGGCCGCGATGGCTCACTGATCGGATAAATTGAAGGTCATGCCCGCAATCTCACCTTTCCTTTGGTTCGACACCCAGGCCGAAGAGGCCGCGAGATTCTATACGTCCGTTTTCCCGAATTCGAAGATTACCGCGATCACTTACTACGGCGATGCGGGACCGGGTCCCAAAGGCTCCGTCATGACCGTAGCGTTCGAATTGGACGGACAGAAGCTCACGGCCCTGAATGGAGGAACGCATACCAAATTCACCGACGCCGTCTCGTTCGTCGTCGATTGCCACACCCAGGAAGAAGTGGACCGTTACTGGTCGAAGCTGACCGAGGGCGGCGAGGAAGTGGCGTGCGGCTGGCTGCGGGATAAGTTCGGATTGTCATGGCAGATTGTGCCTAAGGCTCTGATGCGATTGCTTCAGGACAAAGACCCCGAGCGAACGCAGCGCGTCATGCGCGCGATGTTTCAGATGAAGAAGCTGGACATCGCAGCTCTCGAAGCCGCGCATCGCGAGGGTTAAAACCACTCCGCGCCGATAACCCATTCCGAGCCGCGACCGCGAGGGAGCGGTCCCGCCGGCGCCGGATCCGCCACTTTTTTCGACTGAGCGTTTGCCTCAGAACTCCCGCAGCCGATCGAGCTTCTCCCGCGCCGCCCCTGCATCGATCGACTCCTCCGCCCGCGCCACGCCTTCGCGGAAATCCGATGCCGCTTCCGCCGCCACCAGCGCCAGCGCGGCATTCATCAGCACGATATCTCTCGCGGCGCCCCGTTCGCCCGCCAGCACAGCCTCCGCAATCGCCCGGTTCGTCTCCACATCGCCGCCCTGAATCGCCGCAGCCGGCTGCACTGCAAGACCAAAGTCCGCGGGCGACAGCTCAATCCGCGAAACGGCGCCATGCTGAATGGCGAAAACGGTCGACGGCCCGGTGATCGTCAATTCGCCGAGGCCATCCGAACCATGCGCCACAAATCCGCGATGCGAACCCAGCCGCGCCATCGCGACCGCAATCTTCTCCGCGGCCTCGTCGGACCACGTCCCCGACACCTGAATCTCCGCGCGCGCCGGATTCGTCAACGGCCCCAGAAAATTAAACGCCGTGCGCATCTTCAGCTCCAGCCGCACCGGCTGCACGTTGCGCGTGGTGCCGTGAAACGTCGGTGCGAACAAAAATCCGATCCCCACTTCGCGAATCGCCCGCGCCACCACCTCCGGCTCGACCGCCGTGCGCACCCCGAGCGCCTCCAGCACATCCGCGCTGCCGCAGCGGCTCGATATGGATCGATTGCCGTGCTTCGCCACGCGCACGCCCGCGCCTGCAACCACAAACGCGGCTACCGTGGAAATGTTGAAGCACGAAGTCCCGTTGCCGCCGGTGCCGCAGGTATCGAGCACCGGACGATATCTGTCCTCGATCGGAACCACCCGCGCCGCGGCCCGCATGGCGCGCGCGAAGCCGGTCAGTTCCTCCACGCTCTCACCTTTCATGCGCAGCGCGGTCAAAAAGGCAGCCGTCAGCGCCGGCGTCGATTCGCCCGCGAGCAGCGCGCGCATAGATTCCTCTGCCTGCGATTCGGTAAGCGAACGGCCGTCGACAACCAAATGCAGAAAGGTCAGGATCGGCGAAGGGGTCATGATAAGTTGAAGTCTTGGTTTGCCGAACGGCCCCGCAACGAAAAGGGGCCGGGTGCAAATCAAGATATAGCAGCAGCCGCCGCAAAATGAAAATCCACGAGTATCAGGCCAAGACGATTCTGGCCAAATACCATGTCCCTGTGCCCCGCGGGGAGGTGGCGTTCACCGTAGCGGAAGCCGAGACGGCCGCCAGAAATATCGGCGGCAGCGTCGTCATCAAAGCGCAGATCCACGCGGGCGGACGCGGTAAGGGCGGTGGCGTCAAAGTCGCGAAGGATTCCACGGAAGCCACAAAGATCGCCGAACAGATTCTCGGCATGACGCTCGTCACGCATCAGACCGGGCCGGAAGGCCGCGTGGTGCAGCGGGTGCTCGTCGAAGAGACGCTGCCCATTGAACGCGAACTCTATCTCGGCATCGTGCTGGATCGCGCGGCCGGCAAGGTCGTCTTCATGGCGTCGTCCGCCGGCGGCATGGAGATCGAGGAAGTCGCGGCCAAATCGCCCGAAGCCATCCTGAAGGAATTCATCGAACCCGGTCTGGGCCTGATGCCTTATCAGGCGCGCAATCTCGCGTTCGGCATCGGCATTCCCACGCCCGCGATCGCCGGCGCCACGGCCGCGATGATGGCTCTGGCCAGGTGCTGTCTCGAAATGGACGCCTCGCTCGCCGAGATCAATCCGTTCATTCTGACGAAAGACAACAAGGTCTACGCGCTGGACGCCAAGATCAACTTCGACGACAACGCGCTCTTCCGCCACAAAGACGTGGTCGAGCTTCGCGACCTGCATGAAGAAGATCGGCTCGAAGTCGAAGCCTCGAAGTTCGGCCTGAACTACATCAAGCTCGATGGCGACATCGCCTGCATGGTAAACGGCGCGGGCCTCGCCATGGGCACCATGGACATCATCAAGTACGCGGGCGGCAGCCCCGCCAACTTCCTCGATGTCGGCGGCGGCGCCAACGCCGATCAGGTCAGGAACGCCTTCCGCATCCTGCTTTCCGACCCCGGCGTCAAGGCGGTGCTCATCAATATATTCGGCGGCATTCTGCGTTGCGACACGCTGGCCAGCGGCGTCGTCGCGGCCGCGCGCGATCTCGGCATCAAAGTTCCCATCGTCATTCGCATGGAAGGCACCAACGTGGAACAGGGCCGCGAAATCCTCGAAGAATCCGGCTTCAACTTCACCGTCGCCAACGGCATGAAGGACGCGGCGGAAAAAGTGGTCGCACTGGCCAAAGCCGCCGGAGGCGCGAAGTGAGCGTACTGATCGATCAAAACACGCGCCTGATCGTGCAGGGATTCACGGGCCGTGAAGGCTCTTTCCACGCGGAACAGGCAATTGCTTACGGCACAAACGTGGTCGGCGGCGTGACGCCAGGCAAGGGCGGAACTTCGCATCTCGACCGGCCGGTTTTCAACACCGTCGCGCAGGCCGCCAAAGAAACCGCCGCCAATGCGACCGTGATTTTCGTGCCGCCGCCCTATGCCGCCGACGCCATCATGGAAGCGGCCGACGCGGGCATCGCTCTGATCGTCTGCATCACCGAGGGCATTCCCGTGCTCGACATGGTGAAGGCTTGGGATTTTCTGAAAAAACGCACATCGCGTCTCGTCGGCCCCAACTGCCCCGGCGTGATTTCCCCCGGCAAATGCAAAATCGGCATCATGCCCGCGCACATCCACAAGCAGGGACACGTGGGCGTGGTTTCGCGCTCCGGCACGCTGACGTACGAAGCGGTGGGCCAGTTGACGCAGCTCGGCATCGGCCAATCCACCTGCATCGGCATCGGCGGCGATCCCATCATCGGCACCACTTTCCTCGACGCCATCAAGCTTCTCAACGCCGATCCCGATACGCACGCCATCGTGATGATCGGCGAGATCGGCGGCAATGCCGAGGAAACCGCCGCGGCCTGGATCGGCGCGCACGTAAAGAAGCCCGTAGTCGGATTCATCGCCGGACAGACCGCGCCTCCCGGACGCCGCATGGGTCATGCGGGCGCGATCATCTCGGGCGGATCCGGCGCCGCGCCGGATAAGATCCGCGCCATGGAGAAGGCCGGCATTACGGTCTGCTCCTCGCCCGCGCAGATCGGCGAAAACATTCAAAAACGATTAAACAAATAAATTAATGAGCGAAAAGCAGAAGACGTTTTCCATCATCAAGCCGGATGCCGTCGCTTCCGGCAAAGCGGGCAAGATCCTGTCTCTCCTCGAAGAGAGCGGATTCCGCATTGTCGCGCTGCGAATGACGAAGCTGAGCCAGTCCCAGGCGGAGGGCTTCTACGCGGTGCACCGCGAACGCCCGTTTTACAGCAGTCTCGTCAAGTTCATGACCGAAGGCCCGGTCATCGTCATGGCCCTTGAGCGCGAGGACGCCGTAAAGAAGCTGCGCGACGTGATGGGTGCGACCAACCCCGCCAACGCCGCCGAAGGCACCGTGCGCAAGCTCTTCGCCGAATCGATCGAGCGCAACGCGATCCACGGCTCCGACGCCCCCGAGACCGCAGCCGAAGAACTGAAATTTTTCTTCAACTCCGTCGAACTGAACCAGCTCTAACCGAAAATACCGCTTGCTTGCGCGCGCGGCTCCGTAAAAACAGTTGCCGAGCCGCGACCGCGAGGGAGCGTTTTTTACCGCCGTCTGCTAACTGCCCGAGACCGCGGCCGAAGAACTGAAGTTCTTCTTCAATACGGTGGAACCGAGCCAGCGCTGACCGCGTGGCGCAGACACTTTTTTGTCTGCCGCGTCGGGACTCGTCCCGACGCTTGGTTTTTGCCCGGCCACGATCCCTACCCCCGCAACGGCTCAAACAACGCCGAAACCGCGCCCTGCGGATCGGCGAACACAGTGATGACGCCGACCTTCTCCATCTTCGTTGGCCCCATATGCACGGTTGCGCCGAGTTCCTTCGCTTTCGCCGTGGTTGCCGCGCAATCGGCCACTTGAAGATAAATCATCCAATGCGGCGGCGCGTTCGGATTCTGCATTCCCTTCGGCGGAATGCCGCCGATGGGTTCGCCCGCGTTCTTGATGTGCAGATAGCCGCTGCCGTCCTGCGACGCTTCCACTTCCCACCCGAAGAGTTTCGTATAGAAATCGACCGTGGCCTGCTGGTCGGGCGTATTCAGGTCCGCCCAGCAGAGGCTCCCGGACTCGGCCTGGATGCCGATCCCCGGATACTGCTTCGGCTCCCACAGCATGAACACCGCGCCGGCCGGATCCTGGATCACTGCGGAACGCCCGTGTTCCGCTACATCAAACGGCCCGTGGAGAACCTTGCCGCCGAGTTCACCCGCTCGCTTGGCCGCATCGTCCGCACTGACAACCTGTATGTACAGGTTCCAGTGCGACGGAATATGCATATCCCGCTCGTCCTGACGCATCGTGTAAGCCGCCGCGCATGTCCGCCCCCGCAGCGAGAACATCGTATAGAAATCGTCTGGCCCCATCGGGGAGTCCTGAAAGGTCCAGCCGAAGAGAGATGTGTAAAAAGTTTTCGCCGCGCTCTGATCGGTAGTCGAAAGTTCGACCCAGTCGAACGCGCCGGCCTTGTGTTTGTCGATTTCCGCCATGCCGCAAAGTATACACGGAAACG
>JASHSD010001012.1 GCA_030036985.1 Bryobacteraceae bacterium | reverse complement strand
CGGTCTCGAAGATCAGCTTCAATCCGTGCTCCAGTTGCTCCTTCGAAAACTTCGAAGCTGTAGTTGAAACCTGCTCCGCGCGCGATCCCCACATCTGCACGCCCGCGCGTTGAAAATGCCCCTGCACCTGCGACGCCCCGCGCAGATTCGCTTCCTTCACCACCAGCGCCATGCGGAACTGCGTGGCCAGAAACGTCAATGCCAGCGGCAGGTACTCGCCTTCGCGCACCAGCGAATCCAGAGCATCGAGCGAACGGGCGCGATCCCTGCGCCCCAACGCGTTCACCAGCGCGAAAATCGTGCTCTGCCGCGCATCGGGCACCAGCAGCGGAAGATCCTCCACCGTAATCGGCTTGCCGTAGAGCGAGAGCTTCTCGATCTCGATCGCAATGCGCCCCACATCGGCGGCGAGTGCTTCCACCAGCGCCGCAGCCGCGGCCGGATCCAGCCGCACATTGGCCGCGCGGGCAATGCGGTCCAGCTCAAGACGCGCGTCATCCACGCTGAAGCGGCGAAACTCCACCACATCCGGAATGGTGCCGAAAAATTTGCGCGCGCGTTCGTTCTTCGCTTTATCGTCGCCCTCGAAATCCCAGCGCGTGGCTTCGAAAACCAGCGTGACGCCGGGCGTCGGATCCTTCACGTAAGCCTTGAGAATCCCCCCGCTATCGGAACCGCCGGCCGGCGAACCCTCCTCGTCGTCATCCTCAGAAGCCCGACTCGCCCGCGGCATGGCCGCCTCGGCCCCGATCACGAACATCAACCGCTCGGACGCGAACAGCGACATCGCGCGCGCATCGTCGATAATGGCCGCGAGCGCAGTCTCCGACGCATCGTAGGTTTCGGGCTCGACGCCCTGCGCCGCCCGCACCAGCGCATCGCGGCACTGCTTGCGGTTGTAGCCCTCCTGCCCGAGGAACAGAAGCACCGGAGGAATCTCCCGGCGCTTCACCCGCGCAAGAAACTGGGCCGGAGTCATGGCGTTTCAGAAGCCTTCGAGTACCGCGCTGACGATGCTGTGGGCCACGTCCCTGCTAAGGCGTTGCGCCGCGGGCTGGCTCTCGTCGAAGTACTGCGTCGGGTTGACGCTGATTTCATACTGCTGCCGATACTCGATATTCGGCCGCTCGAACAGCGTCTTGCCGTCTTTATCGACCAATTTCACCTGAACATAGACCACCAGTTGCGCGCCTGTGGCGCCCTTGATGGGATCGGACGTGGTCGCGCCCACGATCACATTCGCAACCGTTCCCGAGAGCACCGCATCCGCCTTGGCCGGATCGGAAATGATCGCATAGCGGGTGCGCGTGATCAGCTCGCGCGTCACCGCTTCCGTCAGGTAGTCGGAGAGCTTGTATTGAATGCTGGCGTTGGCGAAAGGTTTGACCGCGATGGTATGAACTTCCGCCGGCAGCACATTCGCCTTACCTGCGATCTGGTATCCGCAACCGCTCAGCGCGAACGCGAAAACCGCAACGAACAACTCGCTTCTCACAGCGCTTCTCCCGCAATCAGCGCCGCCGATTCCGCCGCGAGCCGCAGATTATCCACCGCCGCCCAGATCCAGAATGCGGTCGCGCTGTTGCGGTCGGGAGTGATCGCGCCCACCGCGATGCCGCTCTGCCCGGCCACGCCGACGTTGTTCGGCGGCTCCAAATCGCCCGCGCGCACATCGAATTGTTCCCGATTCATAGCGTCTTCAATATCCGACGCGCCGGGCGCTTCTTCGAATTCAATCCAGAACGAAAAACTATATCCGTGGAAAACCGGCGCCTGAATCAGACGCAGCGACGGCATCGGCACGCCCTCCAGCCGCTCCAGCAGACTGGCCAGATGGCGCTCGATGCGGTCTTCCATTTCGGCCAGCGGCGCGGGCGCTTCCGATCCCAGCTGCGCGAGCATGGCGTAGCCCAGTTGCGCATCGAAAACCTTCTTCGGCAGCGGCTGGAACGAGAGCAGATTCACCGTCTGCTGCTGTAGCTCTTCGATTCCGGGAGTGCCGTATTCGCTGGCCGGCTGAAAGATATGCACGACCGCGCGCGCGATCGGATAATCCGCATGCAGCCGCTTCAGCACCATGGCGATGGCCGTCGCCGCCGGATGCGCGACGATTTGTGGGCCGGCCTGTTGCCCGTCGTGTTCCACGTCTTCGACCTGCGGAGCGCGAATGCGCGCGGCGGGATCGCTTTCGGTCGCCCAGGTGAGGTCGACGATCACGCCCGCAGGCTCCGCGTTCAGCGCGGCTCTCGAAGATTCGGCCGAGCCGGCGAGAATTACCACAGCCGCGTCTTCCACGGCATCGGGATCGAGTTTGGCGAGGAACGCCGGCTCGCCGCCCAGTTCGGTCAGTGTGCCCACGTCCTCTTCGCCCGAAGCGACCAGACGCAGATGCGAACCCAGCCCCGTCTCGCCGAGCACCTCGCGCACCTCCCGGCCCAGCAGCGTTTCGCCGCCCACCAACGCGATGATTTCAGCCAATCTGGGTCTCCGGATTCGGCGGAGGATGGTGCGGGAAATAGCGCCGGATAATGCCGCCGAGGCGGATGAAAATGCCGCTCCCGACATAGACCGCGGCAAGGATCAACAGCACCGGCTGCGACCATTGGAAGATCGCATAAATCACGGCGCAGATCACAATCAGGATCAACGGCGTGCGCGGACGCAGCAGATTCAGATCCTTGAAGCTCCAGTAGCGCCACGTGCTGACCATCAGAAATGAAAGCAGCCCCAGCAGCATCAGCCAGAGAATGGCGGGGATGATGTCGGTGATGGGATAGCTGTCGAGCGCGTAAACCACCGCGGCGATCATGCTCGCGCCGGCGGGAATCGGCAGGCCGACGAAATACTTCCGATTGGGTTTGCCGGGATTGCGCGGCTGCGGGTTTTTCGAGATATTGAAACGCGCCAGCCGCATCGCCCCGCATACCAGAAAGGCGAACGCGAAGAACGTTCCCGCGCGCCTGAACTGATCGATCAGGCCCGGGCCCAGCGAGCCGTTCACAAATTCGACCCCCCACGTGTAGGCAAGGATCGACGGCGCGAGGCCGAAGCTGATGACGTCGGCGAGCGAATCCAGCTCGCGGCCGAATTCGCTCGTAGTGTTGGTCAGGCGCGCGATGCCGCCGTCGAGCCAATCCGAAGCCGCCGCCAGTCCGATGGTCTTGGCCGCGACTTCGAAATCGGATGCGGCCACGCTCGGGTTCGTGGTGAAGTGCAGGGTTCCGTGGATCGAACGCACGATGGAGAGGAAGCCCAGAAAAATGTTGCCGGCGGTGAACAGCGTCGGCAGCGCATAGGCGGCGCGCGGCGGCCGCTTACGGACAGGGCCTGGAGCACTGCTTGGTTCTATGTCCGGCACAGCGCCTCCTCGATGCGGGCGGCGGCGGGGACGGCCAGTTCAATCACGCCCGCCCGCCGCGCCAGCACGCTGGACCCGGCGCGGACACGCGATCCCGGCGAAACTTCCACCCGCCATTCCGGGCCGAAAATCACATCCACGCGCGAACCGAATTTGATCATTCCGATCCGCTCCCCGGCGTGCACGGCGTCGCCTTTCTCTTTGGTCCAGACGATGCGCCTCGCGATCAGACCGGCGATCTGCTTCACCACGACTTTGGTTCCGTCATCGGCGCGGATCGTGAAGATATTCTGTTCGTTTTCGGACGAGGCGATGGCCCGGCTCGCGACCCGGAACTTCCCCGGCTGATAAGTTCTGTCGGTGACGATCCCCGTGATCGGCGAACGGTTCACATGGACGTCGAAGATGTTCAGGAAGATACTGATGCGGGTGCAGCGATCGTCTTCCGGAACCACCGCCACTACCCGGCCGTCTGCCGGCGACAAGGCCACCGGGCCGATCGGAAGAGCCCGCTCCGGATCGCGAAAAAACCACGCGCAGAAGGCTGCCACTGCGAAAAACGGCAGCGCGTCCAAAGGCCGGTCGAGCAGCCAGGAGATCAGCACTCCGGCGGCGGCGAAACCCAACGCATAGTAAATGCCGTCGCGAACCATCCTGTGTATTTATTTTATCGTTCCCGCCGCGATTCACGCAGGTTTTCCGAAAAGGCGTTCGAAAAAGCCGCGCGTCTCCTGACGAATGCGCTTCGAAACCGCGTTGAGATTGCCCTCCCGAAGCATGGCGGGAGCCCAGCGGTTAACCAGATCGGTCAGAATTTCGATCTGTTCGCGATTGGTGGGAAGGCGTCCTTCGGCGTGGCCGGTCGAGATGCGCAGACCGTGATCGATCGCACGATAGAAAGTAGCGGCATCGCGCAGCAGCTTCGCCTCTTCGAGGTCGAGATGGCCCATCTTTTCCACGATGTCGATGCGCTCGGGCGTGTTCAGAACCTTGAAGAAAAGCCCCGCGCTTTTCAGCCGCAGGTACATCAGAGAGAAATCGATGTCGTAATACCCGCCGCGCCCGGCCTTGAGCGGATTGCGCGATCCCTGCTCGCGTTCGAGCCGCACGCGCATCTGCGCCAGTTCGGCTTTGGATCGCCAGTTCTGGCCGTAGCGGCGCCAGTCGATCTCCTGTAGTTCGCCCAGGAAGGTGGTGGCGCGTTCGATGTTGCCGGCGATGGCGCGCGCCTTCATATAGGTGATGCCTTCCCATGCCTCGGCGTGGGCGGCGAAGTAATCCTTGTAAGCGCTTTCGGTCTGGACCAGGGCGCCCTCGCGGCCGTTGGGCCGCAGACGCGTGTCGATGGTGAAGACCACGCCATCGCCCGTATACGCGCTGATCACGCTGATCATGCGCTCGGCGACACCCGTCCAGAAGAGCGTTTCGTCCGCATCTTCGTCGGGCAGGATGAAGACCAGATCGGCGTCCGAGGCCAGATCGAACTCGAGCATGCCCAGCCGGCCCAGCGCCACCACGATCATCTGGTTCGCGGGCTCATACGACGGATTCGCCGGAGGCGCGCTCAGGCAGGCATCCATCAGCGCGATCTCGTACGCCGCATCGATAATCGATTCGGCCAGCTCGGAGGTGCGCTTTAGCGTCTTGAAAACGGAAACCCGGTGGTAGACGCTGTCGCTCTGAATGCGTGTCATCTGTTCGCGGAAGTAGCGGCGCAATCCCTCGGGATCGCGTGGCGCGCGGAAGCCCACGCGGCCCTGCTTCGCGCCGCAGGCCGCCGCGACTTCGCCCAGCAGTTCCGTGTGGCGCACCAGCTGGTCGGCGAAATACTGGCTGTGCTCGAAGATGTCGAGCGTGCAGCGCGTGAGTTCCTCGTCGGTGTTCAGCAGGTCCAGCCACTCGGGACTGGCCACGGCCTTTTCGAGGAACGATTCGAAGCTCTCGTGATTCAGGGAAGCGGCGATGCCGCTTTCGGCGATCTGCCGCGCCAGCGCGGGGGCGCGCAGATCCAGATAGCGCCGCAAATTGCCCGAAGGAAATTCGGCGCGGCCCGTATTGGGGGAGGTTTCCGCCTGTGCTTCCGGACCGGAGGCGAGCCGCGAGTGAACCACGCGTTCATACAGGTCCTGCACGCCCGCGAAATGATGATCGAGCTCACGTTCGAGCCCGCTCGCGCTGGGCAGCCACTGCGCGCCCATCGGCATCTTGCGCGCGAGAAGATCGAGTTCGTCTTTATCCTGCGGCAGCGTGTGGGTCTGGCGGTCTTCGTCAAACTGAAGCCGGTGCTCGAGGTGCCGCATAAATTGGTAGGCGGAGGCGAGTTTGGCGTATTCGAGAGGCGAAAGCAGATCCTTGTCGCGCAGGCGGGAGAGCGCGAGCAGAGTGCCGCCGTGGCGCACCCAGGGGTCGAGGCCGCCGTGCAGACGCTGCAGGCACTGCACCAGGAATTCGATATCGCGAATGCCGCCGCGCGCGAGTTTCACGTCGGCGCCGGTGGGTTTGGCCTGGCGCTGCTTCTCCATGTGCAGCTTCTCGTGCATGCGCGCGCGCGTTTCGGAAACGGCTTCGACGGTGCGGAAATCGATGGTGGTTTTGTAGATCAGCGGCTCGACGAAACGGAGCAGTTCGCGTCCGGGCCGCGTGTCGCCGGCGGCCACGCGCGCCTTGATCAGCATCTGCAGTTCCCAATCGCGTCCGCGCGAAGCGTAATACTGTTTCGCGCCTTCGAGCGAATGGCAGACTTCGCCGTAGCGGCCGTCGGGACGCAGCCGCAGATCCACGCGATAGCACATGCCTTCGGGCGTATAAGTCGAGAGCATGTCCGTGATGCGGTTGGCCGCGACCTTGAATTTCTCGCCGGAAGTCTGCGCGTCGCCCGCATAGATGAACATCAGATCGATATCGGAACTGTAGTTCAGCTCGCGCCCGCCCAGCTTGCCCACCGCGATGATCGAGAGCTCGCCGCCGTCGAGCGAAAGATCGCGCCGCACCGCGCGCCAGGAGGCGTTCAGAATGGCGTCGGCGAGGTTCGAAAGGTCTTCGGTGGTTTCCGAAAGATCGGCGAAGCGGAGGGCGTCGCGCAGGACGATGCGCAGCAGTTGGCGCCAGCGGAACATGGCAAGATCGACCGGACGCGGGATGCCGTCGGCGGGCAGCGATTTCGTCAGCAGCTCTTCGTACTGCTCGGCCAGAAAGCCGCGATGCAGGTCCCGTTTGACGGCGATTTCCATCAGTTGCTCCGGGTAGCGCACGACCGAATCGGCCAGAAAACGGCTGTAGGAGAAGATAGTCAGGGCGTAGCGAAGCGCGGCGGGGTTTTCGGCGATTTCGCGCGCAGCCGCCGGCTGCTCCGCGATCAGGCGCTTGAGGAAATGGACGGAATCGTCCGGATTGGGCAGCGACGGCAGCAGCGCGGTTGCGTCACGCGCCGCCGCCGGCGACAGCGATTCGAGATGAATAAGGTCCGGACGCGCAACAACGGGGTCGCGGAACTGGATCTCTTCGTCGAGATTCAGCACTGCCCCCAATTATAGGCCACGTGCGGGACAGGCGATCTAAACCTCAGGCGCTATGGGTGCTAAGGAATCGGCTGCATCGAACCGTCTTCGAATTGAAGAATACGATGAATCTTCTCTGTGCCACTCAGATGCTCCCGCATTTTCCTTCACCTAACCCGGCATAGCCGGAACCAAACAGGGAGCAGTTTTTGAAAAGTTGGACCTCATGCCAAAGTACACCCAAAGGCCCGTGGATATTGCTCCGCGCACGACTCCTCAAAAATTTCCTGCCAGGAAACGCGATGATTCAGATATAGAGGTACTAAGCACCTGTCGCAGAATCCCGTTCAACCACTCCCTTGCGGTCGTGGCTCAGAAGCCCGTTCCGAGCCGCGCGCGCAAGCAAGCGGATTTTCGCAAACGAATTGGTTATTTGGTGACACGTCCTAAGGCCGCGCCCCTTCCGGCTCGAAACTGATTTTGAGGCGCGTTCCGGTCGCCTTGGCGTATTTCTCAAGAGTCCGAGTTGACGGCATGCTTCCGCCGCCTTCCAGACGCGCGACCGCGGCTTGCGTTGTCTTCATACGCTGCGCCACCTGCTCTTGCGTGAGGCCTGCGCGGGCGCGGGCTTCGATCAGCGCGGCGGCAAGTGAAAACTCTTCCTCCAGCGCCTCATATTCGCGCCGGTACTTCGGGTTCTTCATCCACTTCTTGTGGAGATCATCAACCGTCGTGCGTTTCATTGATCCTGTACCTCCTGGGCTCTTCGCAGCGCGATTTCAATCTCTCGCCGGGTCGCGTTCAAGCGAGCAGCGACGGGCCGCATCGTGGCTTCGGATGCAGGGCGCTGACATTCACACCGTCGCGCAATTGCTCGGGCACAAGGAC
>JASHSD010001011.1 GCA_030036985.1 Bryobacteraceae bacterium | reverse complement strand
GCGCACCGTCTCCACCAGCGACCAACAGGTGTGGTCCTTGCCATCCTTGCCGCGATGATTCGCGCGCAGAAACATTCTGAGCTGATCGTGTCATGTCTCCAGCCTGCCTTCAAGAGGGCAGGTCTGCACTACATCACTGTTTGCAGAAACCTCCGCTGAGCCTCCGGCAGTTAACTCTGCCACCCACGTCAAAACAGCTTCAAACTACCGAAGCAGTGACGAACCCCGGGTAGTCCGGACACGCGACTTCAGTCGCGTCTTTAAATGCCGCGCCCAAAACGCGACTGAAGTCGCGTGTCCAAAACTAACGGAGGGCGAAAGCGTAGAGCGCGTTGCCGGCCGCTACTGTCACATATTGCCTGCCGTTCACCGAATACGTCATCGGTCCGGACGAGATCTGTCCGCCGATCGATGCCTTCCACAGCAGCTCGCCATTCTTCGCATCGATGGCGAAGAAGTAACCTTCACGGCCGCCGGCGAAAAGCAGATTCGACGCAGTGGTCAGGACGCCGCTGTCGGTGACATCCGACATCTTGAATTCCCATTTACGTTCGCCGGTGTTCGGGTCGATGGCGCGAATGGCGCCGGAGCCTTCGTCGTCGCGCTTGAGATTGATTTCGCTGCCGCGCACCATCGGCACCGGCGATTGCGGCATAGCTCCGGCAAAGAGCCGTCCCTCTTCATATTCGATCGGCTGCTTCACGTAAATGGATGAATAGTTCACCCATGCCGGGATATAAAAGAGGCCCGTCTTAGGACTGAAGGACGGCGAATACCAATTCGTCCCGCCCTGATTGCCCGGCTTGATCAATGTTCCTTCTGGAGTGGGCGCCTTGCCCGGCACACGTATGGGACGGCCTTTCTCGTCAAAGCCGCTCATCCAGTTCACTTCGACGAAAGGCTTACCCAGTAAGAACTGGCCGGTGGTCCGGTCAATCACATAGAAGACGCCGTTGCGATTGGCCCACATCATGACCTTGCGCGGCGCGCCTTTCCACTGCATGTCGGCGAGCACGGGGACCTGCACGGCGTCGAAATCGAATTCGTCGTGCGGCGAGAACTGGTAATGCCACTTCAGCTTGCCGGTGTCGGGGTCGAGCGCCACTACGGAATCGGTATAGAGGTTGTCGCCTTTGCGGGCGTCGCCGTTCCAGTCGGGTCCGGGATTGCCGATGCCCCAGTAGGTGAGGTTGAGCGCGGGATCGTAAGAGCCGGTCATCCAGACGGAACCGCCGCCGGTTTTCCAGGAGTCTCCCGCCCAGGTCTCATGGCCGGGCTCGCCGGGTCCGGGGATGGTATAGAAGCGCCAGTCTTCCTTGCCGGTTTTGGCGTTGAAGGCGGCGATGAAACCGCGAATGCCGTATTCGCCGCCGGCCGTTCCTACGATAACCTTGTCCTTCACGATGAGCGGCGCGTGGGTGATGGCGTAACCCGCGGCGGCGTTGGCGACGGTGACATTCCACTGCGGCACGCCGGTCTTGGCATCGACCGCGATCAAGTGCGCATCGATGGTGCCCATATATAAGGTGTCGCCGAGGATCGCGAGTCCGCGATTCACGCGGCCGCAGCAGGGGCGGGCGGCGGGTGAGGGCGTGTAGTTGTAGATCCAGAGCACGCGGCCGGTGAGGGCGTCGATGGCGACCACGTCATTCGGGGCCTGCACCGTGTAGAGCACGCCGTCCACAACCAGCGAAGTGGCTTCGAATTTTTCGAGGGACCGCGCCTGAAAGACCCACTGCAGCTCCAGGTTTTTGACGTTGCCGGGCGTGATCTGGTCGAGCTTGCTGTAGCGCTGGCTGAAGGTCGAGCCGGAGTAGGTCAGCCAGTTTTGCGGTTCTTTGTCGGCGTTGAGGATGCGATTGAAGGTGACTTGAGCAGAAAGCGTTCCGGCCAGCGCGAGTAAGAGGAGAGAAGGGGATTTCATTGGGCTGCGATTCCTTTGAGGGTCTCGAGATAAGCGACCACGTCCGCGACCTGTTGGGGAGTCAGCTTGTTCGCGTAAGACGGCATCGGCGATTTGTCGACGAAGCCATGCTCGCGCAGGTTCGCGATCATGAAAGACCGTATGCGCTCGTTCGAATCGAGCAGTTGCACCGAGAAGGTGTCGCGATTGAGAAGACGGCCGGTGACGGTTTTGCCGTCGGACGTGACGACCCGATAGAAGCGATTCTGCGGCAGGATCTCGGCGTTCGGATCGAGAATGGATTTCTCCAGCATGGCGGGACGGCGCTGGCTGCCGATGGCGGTGAGATCCGGTCCCAGGCGCGATCCGGTGGAACCGACGCGATGGCACGTCAGACACTTGCCTGTGCCTTCGAACAGAACCTTGCCCTGCGCCGGATCGCCGGCGATTCCGCTGCCGCTGCCGACGCTGGCGAGCGATCGCAGATACGCCACGATCGTGCCCGCCTGGAATTCGGTGAAGTTGCCGGGCGGCATCGGGGTGCCGGGGATGCCGTTGCGGATGACGCTGATCAGTTCTTCATCGGTGGAGGCGCGGCGGAATTTGCCGTGGGCGAGATCGATGCCTGAGACCAGGTTGCCGTCGACGCCGTGGCATTCGACGCAGTTCGAGCGGAAGAGCTTGCCGCCGTCCTGCACGTCGGACGGAGTGTAGCTGTGCTGGGCCAACAGGGCGCCGGCGGCGAGGAAGAAGAGGCAGATTCGCATTGGTCGGGGAGCGGGCTTGAGGCCGGTCCGAGATCAATTGTATGCCGGCGCGGGCGGGAAGCTTGCGGAGCCATTCGAAAATACGAACCCATTTTTGGGGGCTGAAGCCTGTGCACCATCCCGGTTACAGTGAAACATGCGAGGTGCGACCGGGAATGGGCTAATGTAGTTCCAGGAAATAACTGGACACGCGACTTCAGTCGCGTTTTTGGGCGCCACATTCAAAGACGCGACTGAAGTCGCGTGTCCAACCGCATAGAACTGCCAGTTATTTCCTGGACACTACACTAGTGTCCCGTCCCACTTGATTATTTACAATTAGAAGGATTCGTGATCCGATGGGGTATGTTCACCCGCGCGGCTGCATTGGATCTCGATCAAGCGCAGATACGACGC
>JASHSD010001010.1 GCA_030036985.1 Bryobacteraceae bacterium | reverse complement strand
TCAGAGTTTGTTGTCGATGAGAGCCCGCACAATCGCACAATCTAACGCGCGCATGGACGATAAGATGCGGGGCGACTTTTGCAACGCTCTCGCTGAGACGGCAAATGTATCGCGCGCTTGTGAGATTGCGGGCGTGCCTCGACGTACCGTTTACGACTGGCGCAAGGCAGATCAAGCGTTTCAGCAAGCTTGGGATGAGGCCCTCGAACTCGGCAGCGATGCGCTTGAGGACGAAGCGATCCGCCGCGGCAAGGATGGTGTCGACAAGCCGGTCTACCAGGGAGGCAAGCTCGTCGGCACGATCCGGGAGTACAGCGACACGCTTCTGCTTGCGACACTCAAGGCGCGGCGACCCGAAAAATTCAAGGATCGCGTGAACGTGACCTTGCGGCGCCCTGGCGATATGACGGATGAGGAACTTGCAGCAGCGGCAGCAGACGCCGATGCAGCGGCCGCAGCTCTTGAGGGCTTACGCGGAAGCTTGCCGGAAGGAACTGAAGCGAAGAAGCATTAACCTCCGGTCGCTGCGCACGAAATGGATAGCGGAATACGGGGGGCGACCACGAGAGTTCATCGGTGAGCTTATCGGGGCGCTTTGGCATACTCCCGGTTATGCTGCATGGCGCGCATTTGTTGCCGCGTTGTTTACCCAGAAACTGGCGGCTGACGAATTAGGTGCGTTCACACAATGCACGGGCCTCCGTGACCAAGGTGAAACAAAATATCGAGAGGCGTGGCTCCCTATCGGTCGCCGTGGCGGGAAATCCCGCGCGCTCGCATTGATCGCGGTTTATCTCGCGGTTTGTGAGGATTGGACACCATATCTGGTGCCTGGCGAACGAGGCCATATCGTGGTCCTCGCCGCACAGACCAAACAAGCGCGCGTGATCATGAACTACGTCAAGGCCGCGCTTGGCGACGAGCGGCTCAAGGGACTTGTTGAGCGCGACCTCGCTGAAACGATCGATCTTGCCGGCCAGGTGACAATCGAGGTAGTCACCGCCTCTATCAGCGCAGTGAGATCACGCACCATTCTTTGTGCGCTTTGTGATGAGATAGCGTTCTGGCGTTCTGACGAGACAAGCGCCAATCCAGACGCCGAAATTCTCAATGCGTTACGCCCCGCGATGGCGACAATCCCAGGAGCCTTACTTCTCGCCGCGAGCAGTCCCTATGCACGCAAGGGACAGCTGTGGGAGATGTACCATCGCTACTATGGGAAGCCGGAAGGGCCATTAGTTTGGAAGGCGCCGACGTGGATCATGAATCCAACGGTGCCGCAATCGTTTCTCGATGAGGAATACGACCGCGATCCGGTAGCGGCTGATGCTGAATATGGCGCCGAATTCCGTTCCGATGTCGCCGCCTTTATCACGCGCGAAGCGGTAGAGGCCGCTGTACATACAGGGCGCATCGAACTCGCGCCGGGTATGGGTGTCCAGTATAGAGCGTTTACCGATCCATCCGGGGGCATTTCAGACAGCATGACGCTGGCGATCGCCCACAAGGAGGGAGATCGCATAATACTTGATGTGTTGCGCGAGGCACGGCCACCATTCAATCCCGATACAGTAGTAACAGAATTCACTGCGGTCCTCAGAGACTACGGCATCACCGAAGTTAAGGGAGACCACTATGCGGGCGAATGGCCACGCGAAGCGTGGCGTAAGAACGGCATCAGTTATATCGTGAGCGAATATTTCAAAAGCGATATTTACCTAAACTGGCTCCCGATACTCAATGCTGGGCGGGCTGAATTGCTGGATAACTCACGCCTTATCAACCAAGCCTGTGCTTTGGAGCGAAAGACGAGCCGCAGCGGCAAGGATTCAATTGATCATCCCCCGATGGGACATGATGACGTGGTGAATGTCGCCGCCGGCGCGATGATGCTCGCTGCCGGGCAGCGTTATCCGTCGTTGTGGACGCCGGATAATCTGCCAAGCGTCGCATGAGCCAGAGCAAGATTGCCGATGTGAAAAGCAAGATTTGCGCCGCGGTATATGCGACGATGGCAAGGGACGCGGCTGACGGGTGCGCGGTGCTCTACTGGGCGCGCGGGCTACCTGATTATCCTCCGCCCTTGCGGCTCCTCGACTGGGAGGAGCGACAATTCATGCCATCGGCATTCGAGGATGTTGACGCCCGGTTGGTCTCGCTCGCAAAGGAGCGTTGGGCTACCAACGGTTCGATCGGGCTGTTTGTTGAGGATCCGCGCCTTGCTGCGCTCGCAAAACAGCGAGGCCGTAATGTACGGCCGATTCACGAGCACCTGACGCAACCGGCCGCATGGGATCAACTCTGGACTGTCGCTGCCTTCTATATCCGCGAGGGATCGGTCGGAGTGACCGATGTGGCACGAGAAAAATTCAAAAGCAGCGCATTCGCGGCGCTTACATTCTCGGGCGGCGAGAGGCCGAACGATGATCCCACCGTCCCCGCATGGCTCTACGGCATTGTCATTGGTCTTGATGCCGCCAGCGCGCGGATACCGCCATCGGCCAAGTTAACCGCAGCTAAAGGGCAATCGCAAAGATGACGTCAGCTCTCGATCGCTTCGGTCACGTCAAGCAGATCGGCCTCGACGAAATCAAGGCGAGCGAACTGTTGATTGGTGATCTTCTGCGGCAAATCGAAGATGGGCTGAGCGAGCCTTTCGGCACGGCGATAGCGTTATGGATTGCGCTCACTGCGCGTTTGGTCTCTGCCGGAGTGCCATCACAGACAATCGTCGATACGGCGATCCGCGCCGCATGCCAAGCGAGTAGCGCCGGATCAGCGTAGATGGCAGAGGTTACTGTCGATACTGCCGGGCTGGGGAGCAATCTGTCGGCAATCCTCGATGCGGAGGATATTCGGCCGGGCGATGATCCGTCGTATCAGGTCTGCAAGGCAATCTATCTCTACCATCCGCTCGGCGGGAAAATATGCGAGTCCCCGGTACGTCTCGCGCAGAGCCAGAACCGCGAGATCACCGTCGCCTCAGCCGAGGGCATCGAGGAGATGCTTGTCGAACGGTTCGAGGAGACTTGGCGAGCACTCGACATGTCGGCGATCCTGCTCAATCTCCGCACGCAAGCTCGCATCTACGGTTTGGCCGGAGCGGGGCTTGGCGAAAAAGGAAAGGACTCCAGCGCTCCGCTTGATCTCGATGAGCTTTGGAAGGCGGACATCTACTTCAACGTCTTCGATCCGCTGAACATTCCCGGCCTGATCATCGACCAGGACCCGAACTCGCCGACCTACCAGAAGTTTTCCGATGTTCGTGTCAACGGCAAGCCGTGGCATCGGAGCCGCACCAAGGTCGTGCAGAACGAGTCCTCAATCTATCTGGCGTGGACATCGTCAGCCTATGCCTACGCTGGCCGCTCGTGTTTCCAGCGCGCGCTCTATATGCTCAAGTCATTTCTCAATACGATGGTCGTGGATGACCAGGTAGCCCGAAAAGCGGGGCTGCTGATCGCCAAGCAGGAACAGCCGGGATCGGTCATTGACCAGATCATGGGCGCGATGGCCGCGGTAAAACGCTGGCTACTCAAAAGCGGCGGTAACAACCAAGTGCTGTCGATAGCGACGACCGAGTCGGTCGAAAGCCTCAATCTTCGGAATGTCGATGGGGCGCTGCAATCGGCACGCAACGACATCATCAAGAACATCGCAACGGCCGTCGACATGCCGGCGAAGCTCCTGACTCAGGAAGCATTCGTCGAGGGTTTTGGCGAAGGGACTGAAGATGCCAAGGCGGTAGCGCAGTTCATCGATCGTCTCCGTATCGAAATGGAGCCCGAATATGCGTGGGCCGATACCGTGGTCCAGCACCGGGCATGGTCGCCTGAGTGGTACGAGACGGTCCGGGAGCGTTATCCCGCCGATTTTGGCAATGTCGAGTACAAGACCGCATTCTACAGTTGGCGAAATAATTTCCGCGCTGTATGGCCGAGCCTCATCCGAGAAGAGCCAAGCCAGCTCGCGGTCATCGACGATATCAAGCTCAAGGCGGTCATCGCCTATGTGCAGGTGCATGCACCGCTCTTTGCCGCGGTTCCCGAGCTTCTCGCCGAGCTGCTGCGCTGGTCGCAGGCAGCGGTAAACGTCAACGAGACGCTGTTCCGTGGTGAGAAGCTGAACCTTGATTTTGATCAACTACTCGCTTCGCTCAAGGACCGGCAGGAGTCCGGCCAGCACGAGCTGGAAGAGGAAGAGAACGCCCGTCCGAACAGGCCGTTTTCCGGACACGACTCCGCGGGAATTGCTTTCCTCAAAGACTGGGCTGCGGACAAACGGTCCATAGCGGAGCGCCTCGCGGCGATGAATGCGTGAATGCCCGATGGGCCGTCATATTATGAGACGCTCACGGCGGCGGTGCATTCGTTCGCGGCCGAAGGCTATGTTTCGGATGTGCAGCTTGAATACTGGTTGAATGAGTTGCGTCGCGCTGCCGAGTGCGATCTGGTATCCGTCGATCGCCTTGTTCAGGACATTGTCCGGGCGCTCGATGGGCAATTCCTACGGCTGGTTGACCGCGCCAGTATTCTCCGGCAGCACCCCGGAGTCTCCCGTTTCACGCTGGCGCAGTTGCGGCCGGCACTGCGTGACGAACTCAATCGCCGCATCCTCGCAAGCGCAAACTTGATCAAGCTGCATCGCGACCAAGCGATCACTGAGACGCTACGACGGTTCTCCGGCTGGGCCACGTCTGTTCCGGCCGACGGCGCGCCGGAGATTGCGCGCAACCCGGTCAAGTCCGAGATCAGAAAATCATTGGCGCGCACGCC
>JASHSD010001009.1 GCA_030036985.1 Bryobacteraceae bacterium | reverse complement strand
CGCCGGCGGGTATATGCTGAGGTGAAGTTCTCACGCTGTGACCGAAGACGTTCAGCCCAATCCGGAACCCGAGAGCCAGGCGGCAGCCCCAGCGGCTCCGCAACCCGCCATTGTGGGTATCGGCGCCTCCGCCGGCGGTTTGGCGGCGCTGCAGACGTTCTTCGACAATGTTCCGGCCGACACCGGTCTCGCCTGGGTCGTAGTGGTTCACCTCGCTCCCGATCATGTGAGCCATCTGCCGGAGTTGCTGCAGTCTCACACCCGCTGCCCGGTGCGGCAGGTGAACGAAACCACGCAGATCGCTCCCGACCGCATCTACGTGATTCCTCCGAACGCCAACCTCAACGCGATCGATACGCATCTGCGAGTGTCGAAGATCGAGGAACAGCGGTTGCGCCGGGCGCCGATCGATCATTTTTTCCGCACGCTGGCTGGCGTGCACGACGGTCACGCCGTCGGGGTGGTCCTCACCGGGACCGGCGCCGACGGCACGCTGGGCATTAAGGATATCAAGGCCAAGGGAGGCCTCGTCATCGTTCAGGATCCGCACGAGGCCGAGTATCCGGGCATGCCGCAGAGCGCCCTCGGCACCGGGCTGGCGGATTTCGTTCTGCCGGTCGCGGAGATTCCCGAGGCTATCCTCCGGTACCACAAAACCGCGCCGAAGGTCCTGGTTCCGGAAGAGGATCAGGAGGTCAATCCGGACGAACGGAACGCGCTGCAGAAGGTGTTCGCGCTGATCCGCGCGCGGACGGACCGGGATTTCTCCCGCTACAAACGCTCCACGGTCATGCGGCGCATTGCCCGCCGGATGCAGCTCAACTATATCGAAGACCTTCCGCGCTACCTCGAGCGGCTGCGCGAGGATGCCGCGGAAGTGCGCGCGCTGGCGGACGACCTCCTCATCACGGTGACCAGCTTCTTCCGCGACCCCGAGGTTTGGGAAAAGCTGGAAACGGACGTGATCCCGAAGCTCTTCGACAATAAATCGGCCACGGAGCCGGTGCGTGTGTGGTGCGTCGGGTGCGCCACCGGCGAGGAAGCGTACACGATCGCGATGCTGCTGCTCGAAGAGGCATCGCGGCGCCCGGTGAAGCCGCAGATTCAGCTTTTCGCTTCCGATCTGCACCGCGGCGCGATCGACAAGGCCCGCGAGGGTTTCTACCCCGGCGATATTGAAACGGACGTGGCGCCGGAGCGGCTCCGTCGTTTTTTTGAGGCCGAAGGCGGCGGCTTTCACGTTCGCAAGGAGGTGCGCGATATGGTGATCTTCGCCCCGCACAATCTGCTGGCCGACCCTCCGTTTTCGCGCCTCGATCTGGTCAGCTGCCGCAATCTCCTGATGTATCTGGAGCGGGATGTGCAGCGGGCGGTGATCGAGTTGTTTCATTACGCGCTGAACCCGGAAGGTTACCTGCTGCTGGGGCCGGCCGAGATCATCGAAGTTTCGGATCTGTTTCGCGCGGAAGACAAGAAGTTCTGTCTCTACCGCAAACGCAATGTTCCGCCGCCGGAGCCGCGCCTGCCGGTTTTCCCGATGACGTGGGCGCGCCACCTGGGCGAGCGCGAGCGCGCGAAAGCGGCGGGGATTGAGCCGTTCGGGTACGGTTCGCTGCACCAGCGGATGGTGGAAACTTACGCGCCGCCGAGCCTTCTCATCAGCCCGGATAACAAGCTGATTCACCTCTCGGAGCACGCGGGCCGCTATCTGCTGCATCCCGGCGGCGAGCCGACGGCCAACGTTTTCAAACTCGTGCGCGAGGAGCTTCGGGTGGAACTGCAGGCGCTGCTGCAGGCGGCGCGGGACGGGAAAAAAGTTGTGGGGTCGAGGCCGATCATGGTTCAGTTCAACGGACACCCGATTCCCGTGGTGATGCACGTGGGGCCGGCGCTGGAGCCGGAACAGGAGGGCTTCGCGCTGGTGATTTTCGAGGAGCGCGAAGCCCATACCGAGTCGGAACAGACGGGCGACGCGGGCGACGCGGCCAAGGTTGCCGACCTCGAGCGGGAGCTCGAATTGTCGCGGCAACGGCTGCGGGGTGTCATCGAAGGATACGAAAACAGCCAAGAGGAAATGAAGGTCGCCAACGAGGAGCTGCAGTCCGCCAACGAGGAGCTTCGCTCGACCATGGAGGAACTGGAGACTTCGAAGGAAGAGCTGCAGAGCATCAACGAGGAACTGCAGACGGTCAACCAGGAGAATCGCCATAAAGTCGAGGAACTGGCGCAGCTTTCCGGGGACCTGCAGAACCTGTTGTCGGCCACCGATATCGCGATTCTCTACCTTGACCGGGAGCTGCGCATTTTCCGTTTCACCCCCAAAGTCAAGGCTCTGTTTAATTTGTTGACGACGGATCGCGGCAGGCCGATTTCGGATCTGACGCACTCGCTCATCTATCCGGAACTGCGGAACGACGCGCAGGCGGCGCTGGACAGGCTCACTTCGACTGAGCGCGAGGTCAAGGATCGCGGCGGGCGTTGTTACCTGACCCGCGTGCTGCCTTATCGCGGCGTCAGCGACCGGGTCGAGGGCGTCGTGATCACGTTCCTCGACATCACGCGGCAGGTCGAGGCCGAAGCCGGGGTGCGCAAGAGCGAACAGAAGCTCTCCGAGGAACTGGGCGCGGCGAAGCGCATTCTGGACCTGATGACGGAATTAACCCTCTGCCGCGATCTCGACAAGGGTCTGAAATTGATTCTCGATGCGGTAAGCGATGTCACGTCGGCGCCCATGGGGACGATTCAGCTGCTGAATCCGGCGACGAATGCGCTCGAGATCGAGGCGTGGCATGGGTTTGGAGCGGAATTGCCGGAGCACTTCAAGGCTGTGGCGGCCGATCCGGGATCGACCGGCGGGAGGGCGCTGCGGTCCGGGAAACGCGTGGTGGTGGAGGATATCGGCAGCAAAGACGGTCCCGCGGACGCGGCGGGATACCGGGCCGAGCAGTCGACTCCGCTGGTCAGCCGGGAAGGACGCGTGATGGGAATGCTTTCCACGCAATACAAGGAACCTGGAGCGCCGGCGGAACGCGATTTGCGGATGCTGGATTTGTTCGCACAGCAGACCGCGGCTTTCGTGGAGCGCTGCCGCGCGGACGAGGAACTGCGCGGGGTCGAGGAGCGGTACCGGTCGCTGGTGGAAGGGAAGGAGGGATAGCCAGGCGTCGGCATGAGTGCCGACGCTGACGCGACTAAAGTCGCGTGTCCAAAATGTAGAAACTCCAGGCGTCGGCATGAGTGCCGACGCGGCAGACACGAGTGTCTGCGCCACCTCCTGCCTCACGCCATTTTCCGGCTCGCAGGGCGAAGCCCTGCCCCCCAACCTGCTGTGCATCCAACCTGCTGTGCATCCAAAGGCAGCAAAGGCTGATTACCGCAGGACGGGGGAGTGGAGGAACGTGTCGCTCACGGCGTCCAGCACGCGGCCATGCGCGTCGACCGTTCCGGCATAGCGCGCGGCGTCGCGATCGGCGCCTGTCAGAATCACGGCGTAGTGGCGCGCGGAGTAAACCAGCGATTCGTAATAGCGTCCGCCGGCCGTGTGCGAATGGACCTTGGAGGGAGCGCCCATTTTGCGAACCGTGGACGCGTAGTCGTCATTCGCCGTCAGCTGCATCCATGGCCGGTAAGCGCGAAACAGGTCTGCGCGCGGATGCGGCTGCGATTGCCAGGCGATGTTGGCGAGGATCGTGGTGGCGACGGCGCCGAGCACTACGGCGACGCCGATCCATTTCAGGGTCCGTATTTCCCGCTTGGGTTCCAGACGAATGTTGATCACGGGCGCGAGGCGCGCGGGCGCCGAGGATGCGGGCCGGTTGTCGTTCACCGCGACAGGGAGCTCGATCACGTGGCGTTCGCGCGGCAGGATGGCGCCCGATCGCCATTCGAGCTCGCGCTGCAGACGGACAAGCATCACCGGCTCGTCGACGCGTGAAACTTCGCCGAGGAACATGCGGGGAATCCAGATTTCGAGGCCGGATTTGGCGTTCATGACGACGCATTCGGTCCAGGTCGCGCGGCGGTAGAGCCATTCGTTGGGCTGGAGATTGCGGATGGCCGGATAGAAGGAGAACCGTCGGCCGGCAAGATGCTGCAGAGGCGTAGGCAACGGCGCAATGGACATCTCGCATTCATGATAGCCGAATGGTGCGGCGGGTGTGAGGGCGGTTCGGGTTGATATGCTTTATTAGATCAATTCCTGATTTTGACATGCCAAAGCGTATTGGATTGCCCGCGGATCTGGTTCGCAATCTCGTCGCGGCCCGGCATGCGCGGCAGTGGAGCCAGAGGGATCTGGCTGAGAGGGCCGGGCTGCCGCAGGCCCATATCTCGGCGATCGAAACGGGCAAGGTGGCGCCGCGCTTCGATACGTTGATCGATCTGGCACGGGTGCTTGGTTTCGATCTGCTGCTCGTGCCGCGAGCGCTGGTTCCGGCGGTTCAGTCGCTGATCCGCGATTCTCGGCGGTCTGGAGACGGGGAGGCCGACGAAGGCGAAAGGCCTTTGTATGCCGATGAGCCCTGAGTTGCAAAAGATTGCCGCGCTCGGCGTGTATCTCCAGGACCGGCGGATCGGTATCGGCATCATCAATCGCCTAGCGTAGTGTCCAGGAAATAACTGGACACGCGACTTTAGTCGCGTTTTTGGGCGCCAGATTCAAAGACGCGACTGAAGTCGCGTGTCCCAACCGCATAGAACTGCCCAGTTATTTCCTGGACACTACACTAGCGGGCGTCTGGCGGGCGACCGTCACATATTCGCGTTCGAGCAGGAGTATGTCGACGATCCGAATAAGGGGCCGGCGGGCGGGCTGGTTACGGCTGTTCGTCCGGTGAGTCGGCGTCCGCCGGCGTTCTTCTCGAACCTGCTGCCGGAAGGGCATCTGCGCGATTACCTGGCGCGGAAAGCGGGCGTAAAGAAGGAGCGCGAGTTCTATTTGATGGCGGTGCTTGGCGCCGATCTGCCTGGCGCGGTGACGGTCAAGCCGATGGGAGAAGGCGATCGGGACGACGAGCATCATCGCGACGAGCATGTCGAGGATAGGCGAGAGAAGGACGTGCTTCGGTTTTCGCTGGCCGGCGTTCAGCTCAAGTTTTCCGCCGTGATGGAGGCCTCGGGCGGTCTCACGATTCCGGCCCATGGCGTGGGCGGATCGTGGATCGTCAAATTGCCTTCAACGCAGCACGCGGCCGTTCCTGAGAACGAATACGCGATGTTGGACCTGGCGCGGGCGGTCGGCATTGAAGTTCCTTCCATTCGCCTTGTGCCCGTCGCCGAGATTGAGGGATTTCGCGCAGGTGTTCGGATTGTTTCCCGAAGACAAGTACGGCGAGCGCAGCTGCGCGAATATCGCCGCGGTTTTGTGGGCC
>JASHSD010000088.1 GCA_030036985.1 Bryobacteraceae bacterium | reverse complement strand
CGGAATTCTTTGGACGTTCTGTCATTCTGCCCTGATTATACGAGCGAAATGTCGATTACCCGCGGTCTGAAACCCGATTGCCATTACGGAACATGAGTTATGTCGAACATTTGAATGACAGAAGTGTTCCGCCGGCGCGTAAATTAACCTACGGAAACCTGTGATCGCCATTCCCCCCGGTGGGCGAATGCCAATGTCGCCGCTGCAATCCGTTCGCTGGCATGTCCGTTGCCATACGGATTATGCATCCGGGACATCGCGCTCCTTGTTTCCGGAAAATCCAGCAGCCCCGCGACTTCCGTAAAAATCCTGGCCTCGTCCGTGCCGGCCATACGCACCGTTCCGGCTTCCACCGCTTCCGGCCGCTCCGTTTTTTCCCGCATCACGATCACCGGTTTTCCCAGCGACGGTCCTTCCTCCTGTATCCCCCCGGAATCGGTCAGAAGCAAACACGCGCGGCGCATCAGATCGACGAACGGTACGTAATCCAAAGGTTCGATCAAATGAATCCCGGGCACGCCGTCCAGATATTGCCGCACCGGCCCCGTCACATTCGGATTCCGATGGACCGGGTAGACGATCTCGACATCGCCGCGGCCCGCGATTTTCCTCAGCGCGCGGCAGATACTTTCAAACCCGCCGCCGAAACTTTCGCGGCGATGCGCGGTGACGACGATCAGGTGTTTCGTGGGGTTGCGTCCGAAGCAATCGAGATTCGCGTCGCCTCTGAGTTCGCCCGCGATCAGCCGATCACGCACATGCAGCAGGGCGTCAATCCCGGAGTTTCCGGTCACGTGAATCGCTTCCGGCGGAATATTCTCGCGCAGCAGGTTGCGCCGCGCGCCTTCGGTGGCCGCGAAATGAATGGCCGCGAGTCGCCCGGTGACGACGCGATTCATCTCCTCCGGAAACGGCTGCGAAGTGTCCCCCGTGCGCAGCCCGGCTTCAACATGGCCAATCGGGATTCTCGCATAGAAGGCCGCCAGAGCGCCGCACAGCGTGGTTGTAGTATCGCCCTGCACATACACGATGTCGGGTTTCGCGTCTGCGTAGACCGGCTCCAGCGTGGCCAGAATGCGCGCCGCGGACGCCGACAGCGTCTGACCCGGCGTCATCGAATTGAGATCGTAATCCGGCGTGACGCCGAACGCCCCCAGCACCTGATCCAGCATCTGCCGGTGCTGCGCGGTTACCGCGACCCGCGCGTCGAACTCGTCCGGACGCGATTTCATATGCAGAACGACCGGACAAAGCTTGATGGCCTCCGGGCGCGTGCCGAAAACGAAGAGAGCTTTCACCATCTATCCAGTGGCGAGGCCGCCAGGAAATCTCAGTTTATTTGAAGTCCGCCGGGCTTCAGCGGTGACGGAAGGTGATCCGGCCCTTGGTCAGATCGTAGGGGGATAATTCCAGCGTTACTTTGTCGCCCGCCAGCACGCGAATGCGATTGCGCCGCAGCCTGCCGGCCAGGTGGGCCAGCACCACCTTATCGTGTTCGAGCTGCACGCTGAACAGCCCGCTGGGAAACTTTTCGAGAACGGTTCCGGTTACTTCGATGCTGTCTTCCTTACTCATTCCACCTCTCGCATCTGGTCTGCGGACCGGCCCGGGCATCCGCTTGACGCTCAGGCCGGTCCGGTTTGCAGCAGATCAGCCCGCTATTGTTTCCACATTGGCGGCCTGGAGGCCCTTCGGGCCGCGGGTCACCTCGAATTCCACTCGCGCTCCTTCATCGAGCGATTTGTATCCGTTCGATTGAATGGCCGAAAAATGAACGAACACATCCTCGCCAGATTCCCGCTGGATGAATCCGAAGCCCTTGGCCGCGTTAAACCACTTAACTGTACCTTTTTCTTTCATCTACTAACCTCTTGAAAAATTCAAGCTGTACCCGTTCCCCGAATCCCCGCGCCCCGAAAACAAAACAAGGCTGCTGCAGTCGATAACTGCGCAGCCTTGTGGATGATTGCGGTTCAGGCACGCACCAGGAACGGTCAGCTATGGAAACAGTATACCCCACGCCCCCCAAAAATAACGTGTCGGGTGCTCTTTACCAGAACATGAGCGATAGAATGAAAACAAAATGCCTGTAACCACCACAGTTGTCACTCCGGTTCGATTCGCGCGGGGCCTCACCTGGTCCGGCTTCCTGGCCACGGCCGCGGTGAACCGCGACAAGTTCGAACGCAACTACAATTCGCCGGTACTGACTGAAGCGGATCTGGCGTTTTTCCGGAAGGCCGCCGCGCTGCCGAACGGGCCCCGGAAATTGCTCGCCATCGCCGAAGCCTGGTGCGGCGACGTTTATCGCGAGTTGCCCACCGCAGTCCGCATCGCTGAAGCCGCGGGCATGGAGCTGCGCATCTTCCTGCGCGACGAAAATCCGGACATCATGGACGAATTCCTGAGCAACGGCGGAAAGTCGCGCGCCATTCCGGTATTCGTTTTCTACACGGACGACCTGTCGTACATCGCGCATTTCACCGAGCGCTCCGCCACCGCGCATGCCGGACTCGCGAGCGCGATGGACGAAGCCCGAACCAAACTGAACCTGCCGGCCTCCGCAACTTTCGGGAATCTTAAGGACCCGGAGAGACAAACTTTTCTGCTGGACGTGATTGCGCGCATCCAACCTCATTCGGACCAGTGGCGCAGGGACGCGATCCGCGAAATGCGTCAGATGCTCGCAGCCGCCCTGAACCTGCAGGATTCCGCCGCCTGACCATGCCGGTGGTTTACACCATCCGCGGCTGCGACGCCTGCATGAAACTGCTGAAGCAGTGGGATGCCGAGGGCGTCGCTTACGAGGAGCGCCGCGTCGAACTGGATCAGGCCACGCTCGACGAAGCCCGCCGCTTCGGCAATCTCGTGCCCATCGTCGTCTGGCCGGATGGCCGCGTGGAGCAAGGATTCGGGGACACGATCGGCTGCTTCATCTGATCCATGTTTTTCAACAGCTACGGATTCCTCTTCGGATTTCTGCCCGCTGTTTGCGCCGTCTATTTCCTGCTGCGCCGATACCCGCGCGCCGGAATCTGGTGGATGGCGGCGGCCTCGTTCTTCTTCTACGCGAAATATCGCCTCGACGATCTTGGCCTGCTCATCGCCAGCATCCTCTGGAATTATCTCCTCTCGCAGCTGATCTTTCGCGCTCGCCGCAAGCGCGCCTGGCTGACCCTCGGCATCGCCGTCGATCTGGCGACGCTCGCCGTTTTCAAATACAGCCGATTTTTCTCGGAGCCTGCTCTCCACAACCTCGCGTTTCCGCTGGGTATTTCGTTTTTCACGTTTTCGCAGATCGCCTACCTCGTGGACGTTTACCGAAACGTCGACCGCCCGGCGCCGATTCGCGATTACGCTCTGTTCGTTTCCTTTTTCCCCCATCTGCTTTCGGGCCCGATTCTGCGCCACAAGAACATGATTCCGCAGTTCGACAGCGCCCTGCGCCGCCGGCCGATCCCGCGCAACTTAGCCCGCGGTTTCACCCTGATCGTGATCGGCCTGGCCAAGAAGATCCTGATCGCCGATACCCTCGCGCCGTTGGTCGCGCGAACCTTCGATTCCGCCGGAGCGCTGACCGCCGCGACGGCCTGGATCGGCACGACCGCTTACACATTCCAGCTCTATAACGATTTCAGCGGATATTGCGATATCGCCGTCGGCGTATCGTTCCTGTTCAACATCCGCATTCCGGAGAATTTCCGTGCGCCCTATCGGTCCACTTCGATTCAGGAGTTTTGGCGGCGCTGGCACATTACTCTTGGCCGATTCCTCCGCAACTACATCTACATCCCGCTCGGCGGAAACCGCGCCGGATTGTGGCGCCAATGCTTGGCCATTCTGATCACCTTCACCTTGGGCGGCCTGTGGCACGGGGCTGGCTGGACATTCTTTATCTGGGGCGCGCTCCACGGCCTGGCGCTCACCACCCAGGTCTTGTGGCGGCGCTTCGGATTCGCCCTGCACCGGCTCGTGGGATGGGCGCTGACCTTCGCTTTTGTGGATCTCACCTGGGTGGTTTTCCGCGCGCCGGACCTTCCCACGCTGATGAAGGTGCTGCGCGCCATGTTTTCGGGCATTCCGCATATCCCGGCGCCTGCCGCGCTTACGGAAATCAGCGCCGGAACTCTCGCGCTCATCGTCGCGATCCTGCTGGTGCTCATCCCGACATACAGTTTCGCCATAGCGAGAAGAACGAAGCCCGTCTGGTGGACTGCGGCGCTGGGTGCGGTAGTCCTCACCACGGCCGTGCTGCGTTTCTCGCCGGTGTCTTACTTCCTCTATTATTTCTTCTGAGATGAGAACCCGGCAGCGCAAATCCCCTCGCAAATCATGGATTCGGTGGCTCGCCTGGTTCGCCGTCTCGAACGTGCTCCTGATGGGCGGCGTGATCGCCTTTGTACTGACCATCGACCCGTATCAGATTTATCACCCGGTGCTCGGCGGCAGGCCGCGCTTCAACATCCAGATCCAGCGCTTTCTCGATGCCGGTCTGGCGCGCACCAGCAACTATGAAGTAGCGCTGGTCGGAACATCATTCCTG
Source organism: Bryobacteraceae bacterium (assembly GCA_030036985.1). Lineage (GTDB taxonomy): Bacteria > Acidobacteriota > Terriglobia > Bryobacterales > Bryobacteraceae > BOG-234. The sequence continues at coordinate 5,957 of JASHSD010000088.1, read as the reverse complement.
CAGAACGTCCCGAACAGCGCCGTGCGCCGCATCTGCGGCATGCGCGCGATCAACCTGTGCATGTCCGGCGCCTCGATTCACGAAGAGGCCATGGCGATGCGTCTGGCGCTCGAACACAAAGGCACGAAGACCATCATCGGCACCATTGACTACAATTCGCTGTCCGGCGGCCCCTTGGGTCAGGTGATCAACATCAACTTCGCCTTTCCCGAGTACCTCTACACTGATTCACCGTTCGACAAACTGCCCTACCTGCTCTCCTGGGATTCAATCACGGCGAGCGCCCACGCTGTCTGGGGAGAAGACACGCCCGACGAAAACGAGAACGCGGACTGGCCCTGGAAATTCCCGCCCAGCATGGTCTTTGAAGCGAGCCATGCGGTGCGCGATCTGAACCCGACGAACATCAACTCCTCCTTCCACATGACCAACCTTCGGTTGGAAGATATGGAAAACGCGTTTGCGGAAAATATGTTCCCGCTTCTGCGCCGGACCGGGAATGTGCGCATCCATTTCGTGTTCGCACCCTACTCGATTCTGGCGTGGCACGATTTCGCCCAGCGCAACCAGATTCCGGTCTATTTCGCATTTAAGAAGTGGCTGGTGCGGCAATCGCAGATTTTCGGCACCTTCGATGTGATTGATTTTCAGGACCGGGCGGACATTATCACCAATATGTCGCTCTACACCGACATTTATCACTTCAACGAATCGATCGACGAACAAGTGGTGGGCGCGGCCTGTGAAGATCGCCAGGTGCTGAATTCCGGGAACGTCGAATCCCGGACAGCGAAGCTACTGACGCTGGTGAAGACGACGGATCCCGTCGAAATCGTGAAAACCGCCGCGGCCGAAAGGAGTCAGGAATAGTTATATGCCGCTCTTCATCGTAATCCGCAAACGAGGCCGCGACTGGCAACCGTCATCGCCTCTCGAAGGACAGACGGATTGGGACGGCCATGCCTCGTTCATGGACAATCTGACGAGGGAAGGATTCGTGGTGCTGGCCGGGCCGCTCGAGATCACGGCCGAGGCGCTCATTGTCGTGCGGGCAAATTGCGGGAAAGAAGTCGAAGAACGCCTGGCCGACGACCCATGGACGCGCTCCGGCCTTCTCGAAACGACCAAAATCGCCGAGTGGACGCTGCGCATCGGAACTCTGCCATACCCCAGTGGCGCATACACTCGTGTCTGCCGCGTCGGGACTCATCCCGACGCCTGGTTTGCAAAAACCCGGTCGGATCGCTCGGATATCATGGATGCCCAGGAGTCCACATGCGCCTTCTCGCAGCCTCAGCGCTCACGCTCGCCACAGCAGTTTCCATACCCGCGGCCATCGACACCCCGGTGCATCTCGATACCGGAATGGTCCAGGGCATCCCCGGCAAAGATCCCGCCGTACGCGTCTTCAAAGGCCTTCCCTTCGCGGCGCCGCCCGTCGGCAATCTGCGTTGGCGCGCCCCGCAACCGGTAGCGCATTGGGAAGGCGTGCGCAAAGCCGATGAATTCGGCCCCATGTGTATGCAGGCTGCCGGCCGAGGCGGCGCGCGCGGCGGCGCTCCAGCAAAAATGAGCGAGGACTGCCTCTATCTCAACGTCTGGACCGCGGCCAAGAGCGCCTCCGAACGCCGCCCCGTGCTGTTCTGGATACATCCCGGCGGCTACACCAGCGGCTCCGGCGCCGCGCCCGGCACCGACGGCGAAGCCCTCGCGAAAAAGGGCCTGGTCGTCGTGACCATCAACTATCGCCTCGGCGCTCTGGGCTTCTTCGCCTATCCCGAACTCACCAAAGAATCCGACCGTAACGCGTCCGGCAATTACGCCCTTATGGATCAAACGGCGGCGCTCGAATGGGTGCACAAAAACATCGCGGGCTTCGGTGGCGATCCGAAACGAGTCACCGTCGATGGCGATTCCGCGGGCGCGGCCAGCATCGGCAATCTCGTCGGCTCGCCACAAACCAAAGGCCTGTTCCAGCGCGCTATCGCCGAGAGCGGCGCCTGGCTCGGACTTTCCGTCGCTCACACCAATACCCTCGCCGAAGCCGAACAGGCCGGCGTCAAAGGCGCGGAGAGCATCGGCGCCCACTCCCTCGCCGATCTGCGCGCGAAACCGGCCGCTGAGATCCTCAAGATCCGCGGCGGCGGCCCCATCGTCGACGGCTGGTTTCTACCTGAAGACGTAGGCAAGGTCTTTGCCGAAGGCAAACAGCTCGATGTTCCCGTGCTGCTCGGCTCCAACAAGGACGAAGGCACCTTCTTCGCGCGTCCGACCACCGCCGCCGCATACAACGAACAAATTCGCCGCCGCTACGGCGATCTCGCCGATCAATACCTGAAGATCTATCCCGGCAATACCGACGAAGAAGCCAACGCCTCCCAACTCGCTGCTTTCCGCGACGAACTCGGCTGGGTGATGCGCAACTGGGCCAGCCTGCAGACGAAGACCGGCAGATCGAAAGCGTATCTCTACTACTTCACGCACGAGCCGCCTGCTGGCAACACAGCCTCGCCTCGCGGCGGATTCGGCTCCGGCGCGACTCACGGCTCCGAAGCCGCGTATGTTTTCGAAAACCTGCTGCCACCGCGCCCGTGGACCGAACTCGACCATCAGGTCGCCGACACCCTCTCGTCGTACTGGGCGAATTTCGCGGCCACTGGAAATCCCAATGGCAAAGGATTGCCCGAGTGGCAGCCGTTCGACAAGAAAGCCGGCGATCGCCGCATGGTCCTCGGCGACAAGGCCGAAATGGGACCCGGCTTGCCCAAGGCGCAGGTGGAATTCTTCCAAACCAAGTACGACAAGCGCGATCAGCGGTAGGTTCGGATGTGGGGCCAGGGCTTCGGCCCTGCCGCCGGGCTTTCGCCCGGCGCTTTTTACCTGTACTTCATAACGCCTGCACTAACAGCACGACGCCGATCCCAATCAGCCCCACATGGATGTAAATCAGGAAACGCCGCGGGTGCAGCCTGCGGTTGAGCACGCGCCCCACGAAGATCGCTGGAATCACGGCGGGCAGCGACAGAAGATAGAACCGATTGACGGTCGGCGTCCACAACCCCGTCATAAAATACCCGGCCATCCCCGCCAAACTCGCAGGCAGAAAATAACCCTGCAGCGTTGCGCGAAACTGCCCGGGAGTCCATTTGCGCAGGGATCCGAAGATGGCGAGCGGCGGACCATTAATGCCGTACGCCCCGCCCATCACGCCGGAGCAGAACCCGAAGATCCAGGCCAGCCGATCGTTCTTCAGCTCATAGTGGCTCGGCTGCGCCAACGAATAAATCGAAAACAGAATGATGCAAACGGCGAGCACGGCCTTGACCAGATGCTCGGGCGCCATCCTGAGCATCAGCAGACCCAGCGGGATGCCGATCAGACTCGATATCACCAGCAATCCGGCGCTCCGCAGATGAATGTGCCGCCAGTCCTGCAAAACGACCACCAGCGCCACCGTAACGGACACCAGCACCGCAACCGGCACGGCAATCTCCACCGGAATCGCCAGCGCGAGCAAAGGCACCGCAACCAAAGCTTCGCCGAACCCAAACGTCGAGCGCACAATCGTGGCCAGGAACAGCACCGTGACCACCTCCATGGCGACCATCTCAACGGGTGCGATAGAAAGCCAGCAGGTCGGTCGCGGGCGGCGTAAGACCCGACTGCCGCAGCAGTGTGGTGAACTGCCCGCGATGATAGCTGCCATGATTCGCCACGTGCAGCAGGATCTGCCAGTACGGCATACTCAATTCCCCTTTGGCTGTGCGAATCGAACAGGGTGCATTCCACTCGGCCGCGCCGCGCTTGCCCGCAAACTCGAACCATTGGCCATGCAGATCGGGCCAGGCTTGCGCCAGCGCGTTCGGATCGGGCGGCACGGGGAGATCGGCGAGCCGCGCGCCCGCATCGCCCTGCACGCGCTTGAGCCAGACCAGTTCGGCCAAATAGACGTGGTTCAGGGTATCGAAGAGGCTCTTGAACGAACTCCCCAAATCGGCGGTGACTTTGTCGGCGGGAGCCTGCAGCAGAGCGCTGACCATGATCTCATCCGCCCATTTGGTGAATTCGAGATGAGAACGGCAAACGGAGGCGATATCGGATTCCAGCATCCCTATAGCCTACCGAAACGATCGGCGGAAATACATCTTTCCGAGCCGCGACCGCAAGGGAGCGCAAAGGGCGCTGTCCCGCGCCGCAATACCGCGGAGGAACTCGTTATTCCTGCGGTGCGGACGCGACCCGTTCTGCGCGTGTTCCGTAGGGCAGGTTGTCAACCTGCGGCGGACTGGCAGTCCGCCTGGCCTGGCGAGCAACACCATCGTAGGATGAAACCGAGGTCCATGATCGAACTAGCGATTCGAGCCGATCCAGAAAATCCGTCCGCGTTGGATCGCGCATTGGAGGCCTTGCCGAACCGCCAGGCCGTTTTTCTTCTCTGGCCGCGCGAGGGCAAACCCTATCTCGCCCGCACCAACGTTCTGCGCAAACGGCTGCTGCGATTGCTGGGAAAACGCGACGCGCCGTCCCGCTCGCTGAGCCTGCGCGACACCGCCGAGCGCATCGAATACCAGTTCGTAGGATCGCGCCTCGAAGCCCAATTCCTCCTGCTCGACCTCGCGCGCAAACATCTCGGCCCTTCCTATCGCGACCAGATCCGTCTCCGTCTCCCGCCTTGGGTGAAGCTGATTCTCTCGAATCGTTTCCCGCGCACGCAGGTCACCACGCACATCGGCCGCGCGCCCGCCATTTATTACGGCCCATTCCGCAATCGAGCCACGGCAGTCCGCTTCGAATCGGGCTTTCTCGATCTCTTCCAGTTGCGCCGCTGTCAGGAAGACCTGACCCCCAGCCCCACGCACCCCGGCTGCATCTACGGCGAGATGGGGCGTTGTCTGCGTCCCTGCCAGGAAGCGGTCGGCGACGCCGAATATCGCGGCGAAGCCGAGCGCGTCGCCGAATTTCTGCGCTCGAGCGGCCGTTCCCTGATCGCCCCCGCCGAAGGCGCCCGCGAACGTCTCAGCGCCGAAATGGATTTCGAAGGCGCGGCTCTCATGCACCAGCGGCTCCAGCGCATTCAGGACGCGCTCGGCTTGCGCGACGAAATGGTGCGCGAACTGAACCACCTGCACGCGGTCACCGTCACGCCTTCAGTCGAACAGGATTCCGTCGAACTGGGATGGCTGCGCGGCGGCGTATGGCGCGGCTTCTCGCGCATGGAATTCAACCCCGCCGGAGCCGCCGCCGTCTCCCTCGACACCCGCCTGCGCGAACTGGCCCAGAGCGTCTCAACTGGAAAAGTCGACGCAAAGCTGCGCATGGAACATCTCGCCGTGCTCGCCCGCTGGTTTTATTCAAGTTGGTGCGACGGCGAACTCCTCATGATCGACGACTGGGAGAAAATCCCCTACCGCAAGCTGGTCAACGCGGTCTCGCGGACAGCACACGGGCAATCGCCGCCTCGTCCGAGCACTCATTGTTAGCCACGTTATTGTCCGCGAGCGAGACCCCCGGCGCCGCGCCCACGCAATGCCGCGACATCCCGTAGCCTGAAATCTCATTACCCCTGACCGTGTTGCCCTTCGCGATATCCGGCCGGTTCCCGCCCGCGCCCAGATAAATCCCGCTGCGAAGCAGATCCGGCTGATCTTTGACGAGGCTGCAGTTGATCGGCCCGGGATCGTTGCAATGCGCCATATTCAGATGCGTCAGATGATTCCCGGTCACCGTGTTCCCCGTTCCGATAATGAAAATCGCGCCGAACAAAGCGCCATCGATCGTATTCCCCGTGATCTGAACATTGCGCGACTGCATGCCCGGACCGCTGTTGTTCATCATGATGCCGAAATTGCCGTAAGGATAATTGCCCACGCTGTCGCCGTTCACGCAGGAATTGCCGCTGACCTCGCCATCGTGAAAACCGTCGAGGTTGAAACATTTGCCGTCGATCTCCTCGAACT